>NZ_JABXGB010000019.1:0-98611 GCF_022627935.1 Ochrobactrum sp. C6C9
GATGGTGGCGGCATAATCGAGGCGGAAATCCACTTAGCGAAACGCCCGAAACTGTTCAAACAAACCGAGCCACCTCTATAGACAATTCCATCACGATTGAACGCGTCAAACGTGCAAACAAGATCATCGGTGTTGCACCGGATCTCAAGCTCGAAACCAATGATATCATATTGATTGTCGGACGCCGCACCGGCGTTGTCACATTGGGCAATGAGCTTGGTTCCGAACTACAATCATCCGATGGTATGGATGTCATCGTCGCTATTCGCGATGTGACCATCACAGCGCCCGAATTCGTCGGAAAGTCGGTTACCGATATCAAACAACATATAAGTGCCGACCTCCGTCACGGTATTTATGTGATTGGTGTCAAGCGGGCCGATAAACCACTGCCGCTCAAGCCCGATACCGTTATCGCGGCTGGCGATGTCGTTTCTCTTTACGGAACGGACCAGGACTTGCAGCGTGTTTCAAGCTCAATCGGGCCGGTTATCGTCGTCAGCGACAAGACGGATTTTGTCTTCCACGGCCTTGGAATTGCTGTTGGCCTTTTGATTGGCCTTGCCGTCATTCGGTTTGGGTCGATCCCGCTGACACTGGGAAGTGGCGGCGGCGCTCTGTTGTCGGGCCTGTTGTTTGGCTGGTACCGCAGCCGCAATATGGCAATCGGCAATATGCCAACGGCGGCTTCGACCCTTCTGCGCGATCTCGGTCTTGCCGGTTTCGTCGCCGTTGTCGGTCTCCAGTCGGGGTTACAGGCGGTTCAAACGATCGTCAGCAGCGGTCTGTCGATCTTCCTGATTGGTGTGGTGGTGACCATTCTCCCGCTCATCATCACCATGCTATTTGGGCGCTATGTTCTCAAATATGACAACGTAGCCGTTTTCGCCGGTGCGCTGTCTGGTTCGCGCAGCGCAAATCCTGCCTTTGGCGAAATTCTGGATAAGGCCGGCAACTCGATACCAACCACTCCATTCGCAATCACCTATGCACTTGCCAACGTGTTCCTGACCTTGCTCGGGCCACTGGTAGTCGCGTTTTCCTGAGGAATAGATCATGGCGAAGAATGAATATAGCAAATATGCGAAGCTGAGCCCGTTTGAGCTAAAGGACGCGCTGATCGAACTTGCCTCCAGCAAAGCAAACCATGCCATGCTGAATGCGGGTCGTGGCAATCCGAATTTTCTGGCCACCTTGCCCCGCCGGGCTTTCCTGCGTCTGGGCCTGTTCGCTGTCGCAGAAGCCGAGCTATCTTATTCCTATCTCTCGACGGGCGTCGGCGGACTTCCCAAGATCGAGGGTATCGAAGGGCGGTTTCAGCGCTTTATTTCCGACCATAGCGATCAGCCGGGCGTCCAGTTTCTGGGACGGTCGCTTTCCTACGTCCGTGACCAGCTGGGCCTTTCTCCATCCGAATATCTTCATGAAATGGTGGAAGGCATTCTCGGCTGTAACTATCCGGTGCCGCCGCGTATGCTGAAAATCAGCGAAGAGATAGTGAAGCATTATCTCGTCCGCGAAATGATCGGCGGCTATATGAGCTCCGATAAACTCGATCTGTTTGCGGTCGAGGGCGGAACGGCCGCCATGACCTACATTTTCGACACATTGAAGCAGAACAAAATTCTTGCCGAAGGCGACACGGTTGCAATCGGTATGCCCGCCTTCACGCCTTATATCGAAATTCCAGAACTCAACAATTATCGGCTGAAAGAAGTGCACATCAACGCGGACCCGAAACAGGGTTGGCAATATCCCGAAGCCGAGCTGAACAAGCTGCTCGACAAATCGGTCAAGGTCTTCTTCCTGATTAACCCCAGCAATCCACCTTCGGTTAAAATGGATCAGCGCGGGCTGGAGCAGATCGCCAAGATCGTCAAGGAAAAGCGTCCTGATCTCATTATCCTGACCGACGATGTGTACGGCACATTTGCCGATGATTTCAAATCGATCTTCGCAATATGCCCATACAACACCATGCTGGTTTACTCGTTCTCGAAATATTTCGGCGCAACGGGCTGGCGCCTCGGCGCAATCGCGATGCAGAAGGACAACGTGCTGGACGCAAAGCTGAAGGATTTGTCGGGATCGGCCAGGAAGGAACTGGATCAGCGCTATTCATCGCTGGTGCCCAATGTTTCAAAACTGAAATTCATCGACCGTCTTGTCGCCGATAGCCGCACAGTCGCCCTCAACCACACTGCGGGTCTTTCTACACCGCAGCAGGTCCAGATGGTTCTGTTTTCCCTATTCGGTCTGATGGATGAAAAGGATGCCTACAAGGCAGAGTTGAAGAAACTGATCCGCAATCGCGAGGCTGCATTGTATCGCGAGCTTGGACTGGAACCGCAGAGCGACGTCAATGAAGTGGATTATTACACACTTCTCGATCTGGAAGACATCGCGGGCCGACTCTATGGCGACGAGTTTGCTGCATGGGTCAAGAAGAACATATCGCCGACTGAGCTCTTGTTCCGGATCGCCGACGAAACCGGTATCGTTCTCTTGCCGGGCACAGGCTTTGGTACGCAGCAGCCGGCTGGCCGCGCATCTCTAGCCAATCTCAACGAGTATGAATATGCAGCCATCGGGCGCGCATTGCGGACGATGGCTGACGAAGTCTATCAAAAGGAATTCAAATCCAAGAAATGATCTAGTGCGGCTTGGCCTTGAGCCAACGCTGCCTTTTGAAACCAAAACGCCGGTCTGTTTCACGCAGATCGGCGTTTTCATGAGGCGCCCCAAATTCATCATACAAGTTTTGACGAAATAGACGATAACACTGATAACTCGTATCACCTGACTTGTGAGCACTCCACGGGCCTGCTACCACAGGAGTACGGAAAACAATGTGCAGGACCGCGATGATGGCAACAAGAAGCAATGAAATTTCCGCCCGCACTGCGGGCAATCTTGTTGTCAAAGTCAGTGGCGAGCTGAAAAAACTGATCCAGTCCGGTGAGTTCAAACCGGGAATGAAACTGCCCAGCGAAGCGAAGCTGACCGAAGCCTATGGGGTCAGCCGCACGGTTATTCGCGAGGCGGTGGCTGCCCTGCGAGCCGACGGGCTCGTCGAGGCCCGGCAGGGAGCCGGGGTTTTTGTGCTTGAGGCGCAATCAGCGGAAACTCTGCCATTTCACAACCTAGATTATGACCGGGTTTCATCGGTCATCGAGCTGCTCGAGCTGCGCACAGGCGTAGAAGTAGAGGCTGCAGGACTTGCAGCGCTGCGTCGCTCTCCCCAACAGGAAGAGGCTATCATCAACTGCCACCGGCAAGTAGTCACCTGCCTGGAAGCTGGGCAACCGACAGCGGAGGCGGATTTCGCGTTGCATCTGGCGATTGCTGATGCGGCCAACAATCCTCGCTTTCGCGAGTTCCTGACGATGATCGGCAGCGGTGTTATTCCGCGTGCGGCTTTACAGTCCCAGTCAGATACAAATTCTGCCGATTATATCGCGCGTATTCATGAGGAGCACTCCCAGATCATCGAGGCCATTTCCAATGGTGACGAAGAGGCTGCACGGTCGGCAATGCGGCGGCACTTGAAGGGGAGTCAGATGCGATACCGCAGCATTCTCAGGCAAGTTCGCTCTAACTTATAATATAAGTTGTTGACATATAATATCTGAATGCGCTAGGTCATATGCAGACATCAAAAAAGGGGTCAACATATGGAACCGCAGCAGATCAAGGAAAAGCTTGGAGCAGGCTTGCTCTCCTTCCCGGTAACGCATTTCGATGCCGAGGGGCAGTTTGCGCCGGAAAGCTATAAAGCCCATGTAGAATGGCTTTCGGGCTTCGATGCACCGGTGTTGTTCGCCGCCGGCGGCACCGGAGAGTTCTTTTCTCTGCGCCCGAGTGAAATTCCGACCATCGTTTCTGCGGCAAAGGAGGCCGTTGGCAACAGTGGCACAGCGATTGTTTCGGGCTGCGGCTATGGGACGGAAATGGCGATTGAAATTGCCAAGTCGGCTGAAAAGGCTGGAGCGGACGGCATATTGCTTCTGCCACATTATCTGATCGATGCGCCTCAGCAGGGTCTTTACGAACATGTCAAGCGTATCTGCCAGTCGATTGGCATCGGCGTCATGGTCTATAATCGTGATAATGCTGTTCTTCAGGCCGACACGCTGGCTCGCTTGTGTGATGAGTGCCCCAATCTTGTCGGTTTCAAGGATGGTGTGGGCGATATCGGGCTCGTTCGCCAGATTACGGCCAAGATGGGAGATCGCCTGACCTATCTGGGCGGAATGCCGACGGCGGAACTCTTCGCCGAAGCCTATCTCGGTGCCGGGTTCACGACCTATTCTTCAGCCGTATTCAATTTCGTTCCTGGTCTGGCGGTGGAATTCTATCGTGCGCTGAGGGCGGGGGAACGCGCCACATGCGAGCGTATTCTCAACGAGTTCTTCTATCCGTTCATGGCAATCCGTAACCGGCAGAAGGGGTATGCGGTGGCTGCCATCAAGGCAGGCGTGCGTCTTCAGGGCTTCAAAGCCGGGAAGGTTCGTTCTCCGCTTTGCGATCTGACCAGAGAGGAAGAAGTCCTTCTCGAAGCGCTCATCGGTAAGTACAGCCGCAAAGAAGCGGCTTGAACGATCAAAAGGAAAAACCGCGGGTCCATCACCCGCGGTTTCTTTATAAGACGCAATAAAGGCCGCGTTTACAGTGACGCGGCCATTTCTTTCAGGCGTTCACAGGCCTTGGTCAGTTCTGCTTCAGAAGCGGCAATTGACAAGCGGATGAAGCCGGGCGCGCCAAAAGCGATACCAGGCACGCTGGATACGCCAAAATCATTGAGCAGATATCCCGCAACATCAGTGTCGCTTTTCAAGGTCACGCCCGTTGGCGTTGTTTTGCCAATCAGTTTGGTGACACCGATGAAGGCATAAAATGCGCCGTCCGGCTGGCGGAAGTCGATATTGGGTATTTCCGACAGATGGGCTGTGACAAGCTCGGCGCGAAGACGAAAAGTCTGTGCCGCTTCGTGCACAAAGCTCTGGTCGCCATCGAGTGCGGCTTTTGCGGCCGCCTGCGCAATGCTGCAAACGGATGTGACGCTTTGCGACTGCATCTTGTTGATTGCTGCAATGAGCGCCTTTGGACCTGCTGCATAGCCAACTCGCCAGCCCGTCATCGCGTAGGCTTTCGAGACGCCGTTGACGATGAGAGTTCGTTCCCGCAATTGCGGGCAGACGCTGCCGAAGGAAACGAAGGGATGGTCGCTTAGCAAGATGTGCTCGTAAATCTCATCGGAAAGGATGAGAATACCGGGGTGTTTTTCCAGCGCTGTCGCGAGCGCCTGATATTCCGCAGCGCTGTAGATCGCGCCGGTGGGATTGGATGGTGAGTTCAGCATCAGCCAGCGCGTGCGTGGGGTGATGGATTTCTCAAGATGTTGGACCGTCAGTTTGAAATCATCTTGCTGCCCGCATTCAACATAGACCGGCGTGCCGCCATGCAAGGAAACGATATCGCCGTAAGAAACCCAGCAAGGTGTGGGGATAACCACTTCGTCGCCCGGTTCGAGCGTGGCGAGGAACGCATCGAACAAGATCTGTTTTGCGCCATTGGCGACGGTCAGCTCTTCCTGTGAAAAATCTAGACCGTTGTCGCGCTTGAACTTGGCGATAATCGCGGCGCGAAGCGCTTCGGTTCCGGCTGCTGCTCCGTAACGAACACCGCCGGCATTGACCGCTGTGCAGGCAGCATCGAGAACATGGCGCGGCGGTTCAAAATCCGGCTCGCCCAGCGACAAATCGATAATGTCTCGCCCCTCGGCACGCAGCTTTTTGGCGGCCATCGAAACAGCCATGCTCGGCGATGACTGGATGCCCGCCGATCTTCTATTTTCATATTGCATTACAATGCTCTTGTTTGTGGGTCGGGAAAAGGAGAAGCCGCCCTAAAGGCGGCTTCTGACAGGATCTGCTGGTCAACCATTCACGACATAATCGAATTCTCTGTCGCGCTGCTTGGCATCCGGGCAACGTTCATCTGCAGCGCCATAGCCGCCGCCGCCCGGCAATTGCAGGATCAGCCTGCGTCCTGCTGGGACATGCTGCCGGCCCTTGGCGTTGAGCACCGAACCATCATCGAGCAGGACGGCGCCCGGTGCGCCGTTCTCGCCACCTTCACGCCCGCGCGGCGGGTGTTTAATGCGATCAAACATGGCATTGAAGTAGATCTCATGTCCGTCAGTCGGCGCAATCTCGACAACCTGACCAAGCCCGCCACGGAATTTTCCGGCGCCGCCGGAACCGTCGCGCAATTCCTTGCGCCAGAAAATAACCGGACCGACATGTTCCGTCGCCTCGATGGACATCGAATGAACACCGCTTGGAAAAGCGGTGGCGCTCAGCCCGTCGATATGGGAGCGGGCACCAGCTCCACCGCTGTTGAACAGAAGAACCTCGGCTCGCTGGCCGCCATCTTTTGGGGCCTTGTCGCCGGAAAGCGGACGCGCACTAACATGAAGGTTCCAAAGCGCGCCTGAGCCTTCCGCCGGTACTCGACCGGGCAGCATCTTATGGACAGCACCAAGCACTGCATCGGGCACCAGATGGCCGAGCACGTGGCGGACGGAAACGGGGGCAGGGTGCTGCGCGTTCAAGATACAATCCTTCGGCGCAATCACCTTGAAGGGGAGAAGCGATGCATGATTGTTCGGTATTTCCGGTGCAATCGAGCATTTCAGGCCGTAACAGGCATAGGCAGCCGAATAGATCAGCGGACAATTGATGCCTTTGGGGCTAGGCGCAGATGTGCCGTTGAAGTCCGCAAGTATGTGATCGGCATAGACATCGATACGCACCGCGATATCGATAGGATCGCCGTAACCGTCAACCCGCATCACGTTGGAATAAGTGCCGTGCGGCAATGCCGCCAGCTTTTCAAGCGTTGCATCATAGCTGCGTTTGAAGATAAATTCGGCCAGCCCTTCCAGATCGTCGAGCTGGAACTCATCCATCATATCCATCAAGCGGCGATGCCCGATTTCGTTGCAGGCGGCGAGGGAATAGACGTCGCCGACGACCTGATGGCTTTCGCGAACATTGTTGCGCAAAATGTTCACGAGATCCTTGTTGACCACCCCGCGTGCCGCGAATTTCATGATCGGTACAAAGATGCCTTCCTCATAAACTTCGTTGGCATCGGGGCCAAAACCACGTCCGCCCACATCCACCACATGGGCGGTGCAAGCGAAAAAGCCTGTCAGCGCGCCATCGCGAAAGCTTGGTGATACGACGGTGAAATCGTGCAGGTGACCGGTGCCTTTCCACGGGTCGTTGGTGATGTAGACATCACCTTCGAAGATATTCTCGCGCCCGATATCGTTGATGAAATGGCCAACCGCTTCCGCCATCGCATTCACATGTCCGGGCGTGCCGGTCACGGCCTGCGCGATCATTTGCCCGGCGCGATTGAACACGCCAGCTGAAAGATCGCCGGATTCACGCACACTGGTGCTGAAGGCTGTACGAATGAGCGTTACGGCCTGTTCTTCGACGACCGAGATCAGGCGGTTCCACATGATCTGCATGTGGACATCGGAAATAGGTTTCACTGACATGGGTAAACTCCTTCAGGCAGCCTTGGCGCGCAGCAACAGGCAACCATCGGCCTGCATGATCGCTTCGCGGCTTGAGGTCACGATGGTCGATGTCTCGCGTTCTGTGATGACGGCTGGCCCGGCGATCCAGTCACCCGGCTTCATATCGCTGCGATCAACCACGCTTGCGTCAAGGAAACGTTCTTCGAGAACGTCGAACACCTTGCGCTTGCCGGATATTGTTGCGGTTGAGTGTTTCGTGACAGGTTTGGCGGGGGTTGGTACCGCAGCATCTGCACTGGCGCGCAGCGACCAGCTGACAATTTCGACATCCAGCCCATCGATTACGCGACCGAAGAAGCGTTCATAGCACTCATCAAAAAGCGAGCTGAAAAGTGAGGCATCCGCTTGAGTATAATCACGAACTTCGATGGTGACCGGCACTTCCCATCCCTGACCAACGTAGCGCATATAAGCGGTGCATTCGAGTGAAGGATTGGCGCTGGGTGCGCCCGAGCGCACGAAGGAGGTTGCTTCCTTCACCAGCTCGGCAATCACAGTATTGATCGCATTGGCGTCGAAGCGGCTGATGCGGCTATAAGCGCTGCGGACCGATTCAAAACCAAAAGGCGCACGCAGGAAGCCGATTGCAGAGCCGACACCGGCGCCAGGCGGGATCAGCAGATCATTGACACCAAGCTTTTCGCAAAGCCGCGCGGCATGAACTGGGGCCGCGCCGCCAAAGGCGATCATGGTGAACTCGGAAAGTTCCTTGCCGTTTTCCACCGCATGCATACGCGCGGCGTTGCTCATGTTCTCATCGACAACTTCGCTAAGACCATAAGCCGAGGTTGCGATATCTGAACCCAGCTTGCTGCCAATATCTGCATCCATGGCGTTTTCGGATGCCGAGCGCGACAGTTTCATCGACCCACCAGCAAAGCTGTCGGGATCGAGGCGACCAAGGATAACATCGGCGTCGGTTACGGTTGGGTTGACACCGCCGCGGTCGTAGCAAGCCGGTCCCGGTTCGGAGCCTGCGCTATGAGGACCGACGCGGATCTGACGCATGGAATCGACGGTTGCAATCGAACCGCCGCCTGCGCCAATCTCAACCATTTCGATGACCGGGATAGAGATTGGCATGCCGCTGCCCTTCTTGAAGCGATAGGTACGCGCCACTTCGAAGGTCTTCGACGTTTTCGGCGTCTGCTGTTCAATCAGGCAGATTTTTGCGGTAGTGCCGCCCATATCGTAGGACACGACCTGATCAAGCTTGTGATTGGCTGCGATATGGGCTGCGAAAATCGCGCCGCCCGCCGGACCCGATTCAAGCAGGCGAACGGGAAACTCAATGGCACTTTCGACACTGATAATGCCGCCGCCCGAGTGGATCATAAAGACCGGTGCAACAAGCCCTTCATCGTGAAGACGGCCTACCAGACGATTGAGGTAAGACGCCATCAAAGGTTTGACATAGGCATTGGCACAGACGGTATTGAAGCGTTGAAACTCACGCATCTGCGGCGAGACTTCCGACGAAATCGATACGGAAAGATCAGGCTTTCTGGCCAGCAGTCTGTCGCGGAAACGGCGCTCATGTTCGCCATTGAGATAGGAGTGGATGAAGCCGACAGCGATACTCTCATAGCCTTGCGCAACGATGCGATCACAAAGCGCTTCCATCTCGCTCTCATCCAGAGGCTTAAGCGCTTCGCCGCTTGCGCCCATGCGCTCATCAAGGACGAACCGGTCGCTACGGTTGACCAACGGGGCCGGGAGGACAATATCAAGATCATATTGTTCGAAGCGGCTTTCGGTGCGCATTTCGATCACGTCGCGAAAGCCTTTGGTCGTGACGAGCGCCGTTTTTGCACCGCGACGCTCGATCAGAGCGTTTGTCGCAAGAGTGGTGCCATGGATCACCGTATCGATCTGGTTCAGCGCTATCCCAGCCTTTTCCGCTACCTCGCGAATGGCTTTGACAATTGCATTTTCAGGAAACGCGTAATCGGTCAGAACCTTGGTTGAGTGCAGTGTCGAACCAACCTCCATCGCCACATCGGTGAAGGTTCCGCCAATGTCGACGCCAACCCTGATCAGTTTGCCATTTATCGTCATGTCTTGCCTAACTCCCAAGATCAGATTCTATGCGTTAAGTGCGGGGCCGGGCTGGAAGGCCACGGTTCAGGCACGTGTTTCCTCGTACCGGCAGGCGGTGCCTGCCGGTTCATAAATGTTGTTTGCGGTGTCTCGGTTAACTCGGAACGTTCAAACGTCCACCAGTCAGTCTGTGGTTAGTTCTTGCCGGTGAAGTCAACTCCATCAAGAGTGGTCGGCAGCTTTGCGCGATCCACACCGATCCACTTTTTGTAAAGACCGTCGAGTGAACCGTCCGCCGTGTGGCGCGTGACAAAATCATTTAGATAGTCGAGCATTTCCTGATCGCCTTTGCGTACCGCCATTGCCTGGAAATTGTCAGCGACTTTGTATTTGCGACCGTAGTTGCCGCTGTTGCCAGTTTTGTCGATCACCAGCCCGTAGGTCACGCTGCCCAGAATGGCATCGACCTGACCCGACAGGAGCGCCTGCACGGTAGTCGCATCATCATCGAAGCGCTTGATCTGCGTGTTGGCGGGCGCGACCTTTTTCAGGACCGGCTCGAAAACGCTGCCGCGATTGACGCCGATGATGTATTTACCCAGATCATCATTGCCCTTAATATCAACGTCGTTCTTGCCCCAGACAGTGATGTCATTGGAGGAATAGGGAATGGCGAATTGAATGACCTTGGCACGCTCTGGCGTGATGGTCATAGATGGAACGAGAAAATCGACCATGCCATTGGTGAGAAGCGGAATACGGTTCTGACCGGTAATGCGCTCGAACTTGATCTGAACGCCCAGTTCCTTTGCGATCAGGTCAGCAACATCGACGTCATAGCCTCCATTTTTGCCGTTCTCATCGATAAAGCCCCATGGAAACTGGTCCATCTGCACGCCGATGGTAACGGTGCCCTTGGCCTTGATTTCCTCGGGCGTAGCGGCGCCAGCTGCTGTGGCGATGCACACGGACGCGAGCAGGCCGAGCGCGAAGCCGAGTGAAGCTTTGGAACGAGCGAAACTAGAATTGAACATGTCCTTACCTCTGGTTGTTTTATTGTTATTCAACGGGATGCATTCATCCGCTTTTCAATCCGGGCGCTGTAATAGGTGAGCGGAATGCAGATCACGAAGTAGACAAGACCGACAGCGCCGTAGACTTTGAGTGGCTCGAAAGTGATGTTGGCCATCAGCTGCCCCGAGCGTGTGAGTTCGGTCAGGCCGAGCAGAGCCGCAAGGGCGGTGCCTTTGATCAGATTGACGAGGAAGCCAATCGTTGCGGGCAGGCCGATGCGAAAGGCTTGGGGAAGCACGACATCCGACATGCGGCGGATATAGCCGATACCAAGCGCGCGAGCCGCTTCATCCTGCCCTGCCGATACGGCCTCGATGCTGCCCCGCCAGATTTCACCGAGAAACGCACTGGTATGGAGTGAAAGACCGATGATCAGCGCGACCCATACGTCGACACGAATGCCGAGCAACGGCAGGCCGAAATAGACGAAGAAAAGCTGGATCAGCAGCGGTGTACCCTGAAAGATCTGGATATATGTCGCCATGAAATAGCGAAGCCATTTCTTGTTGCTGGTGCGTCCAAGGGCCACGATGAGACCACAGGCACCACCGAAGACGAAAGCGAGGAGTGACAGGATTACTGTCCAGCGAGCCCCTTCAAGAATGAACAAGAATTCTGCAAAGCCGAAACTGCGTATCATCGGTCTGCCTCACTTCGTCGGATAGGAAAAGTAAGTTCTGCCAATGAGTTGGAGAACAAGGGAAAAGGACTGCGAAAGCGCGAGATAGATAACGCCGATTGCGAAATAGACTTCGAAGCTGCGGAATGTCTCGGAATCGATCATTTGACCGACATAGGTGAGTTCTTCCGCGGAAACTGAAGCCACCAGGCTGGAATTGAGCATCATCAAAATGAACTGGCTGCAAAGCGCTGGGTAAACCGCGCGAATGGCTGGCCGAAAGATGATGAAGCGATAGACTTCAAGTGTGTGAAGACCAAGCGCCCGTCCTGCTTCCACCTGCCCCTTCTTGATGGACTCCACCCCACCGCGCACGATTTCGGCTGCATAAGCTGCGCAGTTGAGCGTCATGGCGAGAATTGCCGCCTGTGTGGCTGTCAAGGTGACGCCAAGGGAAGGCATTCCGAAGAAGATGAAAAATACCTGCACCAGAAACGGCGTGTTGCGGATCAATTCGATATAGGCAAATGCCACCCGGGATACGGTTCGTATCGAGCTCATGCGCATCAACATAAAGACAATGCCGAGCATCAAACCAAGCGCCATCGAGATGGAGGATATCTTTAGGGTTTGTAATGCGCCGCTTAGCAGCAGCGGCCAGGCCGCCAGAACCGGCCCCATGTCGAAACTATATTGCATTGGCAAGCTCCCGTTATTTCGTCTGGTTCCCCTTTGTGGTTAGTGATTGAGGATCTGGCCCAGAAATGCCTTGGCGCGTTCGTGCTTGGGATTGCCGAAAAACTCTGCAGGAGGGGCGCTTTCGATAATCTCCCCGCGATCCATGAAGATGACACGGTGCGCAACGGCGCGCGCAAAACCCATTTCATGTGTTACGCAGATCATCGTGATACCGTCGTCCGCAAGCGAGATCATGGTATCGAGAACTTCTTTCACCATTTCAGGATCAAGCGCTGATGTGGGTTCATCGAACAGCATGATCTTTGGCCCCATGCAAAGCGCGCGAGCAATGGCCACTCGCTGCTGCTGACCTCCGGAAAGCTGGGCTGGATATTTGTTGGCCTGTTCGGCGATATGCACCCGCTTGAGAAAATGCATGGCCTTTTCTTTGGCCTCGGCTGTTGAAGCCTTATGCACGCGGCGCGGCGCCAGCATACAGTTTTCGAGTACGGTCATATGGGGGAAAAGGTTGAACTGTTGAAACACCATGCCGACGTCGCGCCGGATATGATCGACATTGGCCCCTTTGTTGCCCAGTCTTGTTCCATTCACATCGATGGTGCCGTCCTGAATCTCTTCAAGATGATTGATACAGCGAATAAGCGTTGATTTACCCGAACCGGAAGGGCCGCACAGAACGATATGCTCGCCCCGATTCACGTGTAGATCCACATTCTTGAGTACGTGAAGCTGGCCATACCATTTATTGACCGCGCTCATCGTGATGGCTTGTTCAGACATCTATCTCTCGCTTCATATGTGTAGGCAGAACGGAAATTGCCCGCTCAGGGCTGAACTTCAAAAATGGCGTCGACTTCGACAGCAAATCCGCGTGGCAGAGAGCCTGCTCCCAATGCCGTGCGGGCATGTCGGCCTTTCTCTCCGAGAACTTCGACCAGAAGATCGGAGGCGCCATCGATAACGGCGGGATGGTCTTTGAAGCTGGGCACGGCATTTACAAAGCCGCGCACCTGCAAACAGGCTGAAATGCGGTCGAGATCGCCATCAACGGCCATTGAGGCGCGTGCCAGAAGATTGAGCGCGCAGACACGCGCTGCCTGATACGCCTCCGCTATATCCATAGTGTCGCCGACGACGCCCAGATAACGGTCAACGCCATTGACGCGCGGCACCTGTCCGGAAATGTAGAGTGTGCTTCCACTCAACCGAAACGGAACATAGGTTCCGCTCGGGGCCGTCACACTGGGCAGGGCAAGGCCCAACTCCGCCAGTCTGGAAGAAACGATTCCCATCTCGAATTCCCCTGTTTTTGTTCGCCTGTTCTGCAATTGCTGTAGCATGGAACTACCTGCAACTGCGTAGTGATAATATCACATGGCGTCTTGTTGTGATGTTAGGTTTGCTGAAATAATATCACTTGTCAAGAATGAATCTCGGGCGTCTATTTTGGTAAAAAAGCGATTGATACTGGACATTACGATATGGAAAACAGCATGTTGACCAATCTTTGAACGAATTCAGAGGGCTGGGCTAAGTGGCTGAATATCTACTTTTGTCGAGGCATTTTGTTCCGATAGTGCCTGTTAGGCGCTCCACGGGGCACCAGATTGAGTGGCACAGCGAAGCGTGATTTTAAGTGATATTATCACTGATATAATGATAGTATCTTGTCTTGAGCGTGCTTACCGCGTATCACCATGGAAAGACGATATTTTCACCGGGGTAGGCTCATATTGAAAACACTGACTGCGCGAACGATTGAGAGCCTCAAGACACTGATCGGTGACGGTACGCTTCAGGTCGGCGACAAGTTGCCGACCCTTGTCGAACTTGGGGACAAGCTTGGTGTCAGCCGCACGGTTATCCGGGAAGCTGTGGCGGCTCTGCGCTCTGACGGATTGTTGGAAGCAAAGCACGGGGTCGGAATATTCATTCGCGATCCCGGAAAGGCAGCATCTCCCGTTTCAGACGATTCCATGCTGGAGCCGTTGGCGCGGCTTTCGCTTCCATTTATGGATTTGCTTGAGTTGCGTATGGCTTTTGAAGTCCATGCCGCCGGATTGGCCGCACAGCGCCGGTCATGGGCGCAGGAAGCAAACATGTGGGATGCGCTGAAGCAGTTCGAGGCTTCTATTGAAAATGAAGAAGCGCTGGATGAACTGGACTTCATTTTCCACCGGTCCATATCGGAGGCAACCAATAATCTGGCGTTTATCGAGTTTTTCAGCGTCATGAGCCTGAAAATACTGCCGCAGCCAGCATTTTCGCGGGATCTGAACCCCTCCCTTATCACGCCTGATTATATCCAGAACACGGTCATCGAGCATCGCGCCATTTGTGAAGCGATCAGTGCCGGGAATGCAGAGCAGGCACGTGAAGCCATGCAGGCACATCTCAATCGCAGCCATCAGCGCTATCGCGGGTTCAACGGCGCTTTTGGCTCGCCATTGAGTAATATTGTGGATAGCTGAAACCTATTCAGTAAGCGCTATCGACTGACGGATTAAGGCCGCTACCTTCAACATTCGGGCGGTGAGGGCGGTACGACCGGCTGTTCGAAAGTGCGCTGCAACTGACCCCAGCCCGCATCGTGCATATGGGCGTCCAGTCCGGCTCTTGCAACCAGCGCACGCGCCTCTGCTTCACCGAAGGCAAGCGCCTCGTGCATATCAGCAGTTAGGACCACGCCGTCCTGCATGATAATCTTGCCATCGACGATGACGGTATCAACATCGCTGCCAAGAACCTGATGAACCAGCCGATGGACGGGCATCCAATTGGGTGTCAGATGCGGTTTGCGCATATCGATGATCGCGATATCCGCTTTCTTGCCAGTTTCAAGAGAACCGATCTCATGATCCATACCAATCGCACGCGCTGCGTCGATGGTGATCATCTCGAACACTTTGCCGGGCGGCAGAAGGTATCGGTCGTGATTGTGCAATATATGCTGGGTCGATTGCGCGATCCGCGCGACCTGCAGCATATCGAAATGGCGGCTCGGCGCTGCGCCATCGGACGTAATAGCGACAGGCACGCCCCGCGCCAGCATCTGCATAATCGGCGTGGAACGTCCGGGCGGCGCATGGGTGACGTGGGTGCCCGTTTCGGCGAGGATATCAATTTCCTCATGAGAGATGCCCCAGCAGTGCTGCAAATGCACGTCAGGACCCAGCAGCGCGTTTTCCTTATCTTGATAAGCCATCCGAATTTGCCCGGCAAAGGCATCCGAATGGATGCGCACACCCCATTTGCGCGCCGTTTCGCGAATACGACGCGCTTGCATCCGGTCGTTCTGCGTCAGATTGACCGCGAAATCCGGTGTGGAAGCGTTAGAAGGCTCGACCGAAGGGACGATTGTGAAAGGCGTCAGAAAAACCTTAATGCGGCCCTCGGCTGTTCCGTTAAGGCTTTCGACGGTGGCTTCAGCGCCCTCAATCATTTCTTCGAATGAAACAGTGTGACGCACAGGCTTGCCGCTCTCCCATCGCGTCACCGATTGCGGCCAGGGTAGTCCAGCGGGGCCAACGCAGATGATCTCGCGCAGACCGAGTTCCGAATAGGCGCGCGCGTGATTGGCTGCAAAGACCGGATCGTCGCTGCGCGGCATGGAGGTGATGATGCTGGCAGAGGTTGTCACGCCTGCGCGCAGTCGCTCCAGACCGGAAACGAGGCCATCGGCGTACCAGTAGTCGCGGGTTACATAATGATAATAGGTTGGTGTGACGATCCGCATCCAGAGTGAATTGGTGTCGGCGGCAATGCTGCGTATCAGCGCGTGACCAGCGTGGCCGTGCGCGTCGATGAGGCCCGGAATGAGCATCTTCCCACGGCAGTCGATTGCATTCTTGTCAGTATGGCGAGGAGCGAGTTCCTGCGATGTGCCAATATCGACAATTCTGTCGTTCTCGATTGCTACAGCTCCATCTTCGATGATCCGCCGTGTTTTATCGACTGTCACGACAGTCCCGTGAAGCAGCAGCAATCCAGTCATATCTTCTCCTTTTAAATGTCCAAGACGACAGCGTTTGACACTGTGCGGTCTCATATCGATGTGTCGATGTTTTTGAACTTAATTGGCGACAATATCGTTGACAATAAAAGAATGGATTAAGATACTGCGACGAAATTCAGTCCAACAATCTTATCGTTATAGATGAGGGGAAAAGCATGTCGCGTTTAAATAGGTTTTTTATATCGGCCTTGACGGCAGCTGCTATTGCGGCGCCGGCGCTGGCCAGTTCTGCCGACGCGGCTACGTTACGTTGGGGCAGTCGTGCGGATATCTACTCGCTCGATCCAGATTCTGTTCCATCCACATCCAATCTGGCTTTCCTGAACCACATTTACGAAGGTCTGATCCGTTACGGCCCGAACTTCGAGATCGAGCCCGCGCTGGCTACCGAATGGAAGCTCGTCGATAACAAGTTCTGGCGTTTTACGCTTCGCAAGGGCGTGAAGTTCCACAATGGCGCAGATTTTACGGCTGATGACGTTGTGGCCTCGATGAACCGTGTTTCCGACCCGACATCACCTCTGCGCGGCAATATTCCGCTCTATGTTGGTGTCAAGAAAGTGGACGATTCCACGGTGGATATCGAGGTTTCGGCACCGTCGGCGCTGTTCCTCAATGACATGACCAATATTTTCATGTTCAACGCGAAGTGGTTGAAGGATAATGACGCCGAAAAGCCGACCGATATCGCGTCCAAGACCGAGAATTATGCTACGCATAACACCAACGGCACGGGCCCGTTCAAGCTCGACAGCCGTGTACCTGATTCAAAGACGGTTCTGATCGTCAATGATCAATGGTGGGACCAGAAAAAGCACAATCTGGATCGCATCGAATACATTCCGATTTCTTCGGCTGCGACACGCGTTGCGGCGCTTCTCTCTAGTGAAATTGACCTGGTCGATTCAGCACCCATTCAGGATATTCCGCGTCTGGAATCGACGCCGGGCATCAAGGTCGACAAACGCACCGAGCTGCGCACGGTGTTTATCGGCTTTAACGGCAAGGAGAAGCTTGAGGATGGGCGTCCGAACCCGTTTCTCGATGTCCGCGTGCGTCAGGCCGTCGAGGCAAGTATCGATCGTGATCTCATCAACAAGAAAATCATGCGCGGTCTGGCGCGTCCTTCCGGTTCGCTGATTGCGCCGGAAATCGCAGGCTATTCGAAAGCGCTCGACACTTATCAGCCAGCCGATCCCAAGCTCGCACAAAAGCTGCTTGAAGATGCTGGTCAGAAAGGCCTGACTTTCAACTATCTTTGCATGAATGATGAGAGCATCAACGAGGAAGATATCTGCTCGGGCATCGCCAATATGATGAAACGTGGCGGGTTCGAACCGTCCATCGATATGGGGCCGCGTGCCGTTCAGCAGCCTAAGCGCACCAATGGCAAGGCCGATATGTTCAATCTGAGCTGGGCCAATGAGCCGACGCTCGATGCCTATTCGTTGCTTTCGCAGGTGCTTTCTACGCGCAGCGGTTCGACCGGCGTATCCAACTATGGTGGCTGGTCTTATCCTGAACTCGATGAGCTGATGAAAAAAGCGGCGCAGGAGCCGGATACGGCGAAGCGCTTGGCGCTGGAAGAACAGGCGCTGAAAGTTGCCAAGGACAAGGCTATTCTGATCCCGCTTCATCAGCAGCCTATCGCTTGGGGCATGCTGGACAAGGTCAAGAGCGTGGATTTCCGGGCCGATAACAAGCCGCGTCATTGGCGCACGCAAATGGCCGAGTAAGGCCAGCAAAGAGAAAACCGAAAAGCGCTTCACCTTGGTGAGGCGCTTTTTTTATGTGGCGCACAATTTGGAGATGCGACGACGCTCATTCAAAAGCCGCACTTTGATTGCTGCTCAGAAATGTGGCAGCGCCTGACCAATTGTAGAGCATAGTTGTCGACAAATAGGTTATTGAAACCCAAAAAATTGTCTACAATTACGTTGACAACCTTATATCGACTGGCAATACTCCATTTCGTGATCTGGGAGGCAGGTCACCCCAAAAAAGGAGAAATCAGTATTACCCGCCTGCATGGCGTGAGCAGACACTGAAACGCAGCACCGAAACGGATGCGGCGATGCATGAAAACAGACCTCCAAAAAGGAGGCGCAAATTTCCAGAAGCGGAGCAAAATCTATGTTAAGAAAACTTGGCCTCGCGGCCACAATGCTGGCCGGGCTGACTTTGGCTGGCCACGCCGAAACGCTCAAATGGGGCGCTGCGCGCGATATCTATTCGCTTGATCCCTATTCTTATGGCGACAGCTATACACTGTCCTTCCTCAATCACATCTATGAAGGCCTCGTGCGCTACGACGCCGAGCTGAAGATCGAGCCTGCCCTTGCTGAATCCTGGGAAAATGTTTCCGAGACGGTTTGGCGCTTTCATCTGCGCAAGGGCGTCAAGTTTCATGATGGCGCTGATTTCAATGCCGACGATGTGCTTGCTTCATTGAAGCGCGTGAGCGATCCGGTTTCGCCGCTGCGTGGTAATTTGCCTGCCTACAAGTCCTCAAAGAAAGTGGACGACTACACAATCGATATCGAGTTGAGCGGCCCTTATCCGCTGCTCCTCAACGACCTCACCAATATTCACATCTTCGATGCGGGCTGGCTGAAGACCAATAATTCGGAAAAGCCGACTGACGTTGGTGCCAAGATTGAAGGTTATGCAACCTACCACACCAATGGTACGGGTCCGTTCAAGCTGGAAAGCCGCGTACCGGATTCCAAAACCATTCTGGTTAAGAACCCGGATTGGTGGGACAAAACGTCGAAATCAAACATCGACCGCATCGAGTTCAATCCGATCACTTCGGCTGCGACACGCGTGGCGGCGCTCCTCTCTGGAGAAGTCAATTTTACGGAAAGTGCGCCATCGCAGGATTTGCCGCGCCTTCAGGCACAGCCTGACCTGAAGGTCATGGAACGTACCGATTTGCGTACGGTCATGATGGGTTTCAATCGCAAGCCGAAGCTCGATAATGGATCGGAAAATAAATTCAACGATTTGCGTGTGCGTCAGGCTTTCGCACATTCGCTTGATCGTGATTTGATACAGAAGCGCATCATGCGCGGCAAGTCGCGCACGGCAGGTGCGGTGGTTGCGCCGGAAATTCCGGGCTACACGCCGGAACTGGATACCACTCTGGCCTATGATCCGGCCTTGTCCAAGAAGCTTCTGGCCGAGGCTGGCGCCACGGATTTTCCGTTCACACTGGTTTGTACAACTGATGCCTATGTGAACGAGGAAGAACTGTGCCAGGGGCTCGTGAACATGCTGAGCCGGGGCGGTTTCAAGCCGCAGCTTGATATTGCACCAACGGCTGCGCAGGCACCGAAACGCACGGGCGGCAAGGCCGATGTCTATATCATAGGCTGGGCGACAGAGCCCATGCTCGACAGCTATTCCATTCTGTTGCAAATGATTGAAACCAAGACAGACAATGCTGGTGTTTTCAACTGGGGTGGCTGGAGCTATCCGGAAATCGACAAGCTGATCATTGAGGCATCCACGGAGATGGATCGCAGCAAGCGGCTAGCGTTGCAGACAAAGGCCTTGCAAATGGTCAAGGACGAGATCGTCATGTTGCCGCTGCATCAACAGCCGATGGCGTGGGTCATGTCGAATAAGATTGATCATATCGTCCAGTTGCCAGACAACAAGCCGCGTCACTGGCTGACGCATTTTGCCGAATAGTCTCATCAAGACGCTCCGGGGCACGCCGTTCCGGAGCGTCCTGTTCCCAAGGAATTCACATGCTGGTTTTTATCATCAAGCGTCTGGCCAATGCCATCATGGTCATGCTGGCTGTTGCCTTGCTGGCCTTTTTGATCTTTCGTCTGGCGGGCGACCCCGTCGAGATGATGGCCAACGAACAGATGACACAGGCCGACCGCGATAATCTGCGTGAGCGTCTGGGGCTTAACGATGGCCTGATGACACAATATACCCGGTTCGTGGTGAACGCCGCTCAGGGCAATTTCGGCATTTCCTATCGCAATGGTCAGGATGTGCTTGGCCTTATCGCCGAGCGGTTTCCGGCAACACTGGAACTGGTGCTGGTGGCCACCTTGATCTCGTTGTTGCTTGGCCTTCCTCTTGGCGTGCTAACAGCAATTAAACGTGGCAAATGGTATACGGAGGGATTGCAGTTTCTCTCCATTGTCGGTGTTTCGCTGCCAAGTTTTGTGGTCGGTATACTGCTCATTCTGGTTTTTTCGGTCACGCTTGGCTGGTTCCCGGCATTCGGACGGGGTGATGTCGTACAGCTTGGCTGGTGGTCCACGGGATTGTTGACGCATTCCGGTCGTATCGCGATTTTGCTACCGGCCATTGCGCTCTCGCTTTATCAAGTCACGCTTGTCATGCGTCTGGTTCGCGCAGAAATGTTGGAAGTGCTGCGTTCGGACTACGTGAAATTCGCCCGTGCCCGCGGTATTCCGCGCTGGCGTATCTATTTCCGTCATGCTCTTCGCAACTGCCTTATGCCGGTTGTGACGATGACAGCGATGAATGTCGGTTCGCTGATCGCCTTCGCGCTGATCACCGAAACCGTGTTTCAATGGCCGGGCATGGGCATGTTGTTCATTCAGGCCGTTACCTTCCTCGATATCCCGGTTATGGCAGCCTATCTCTGCATCATTTCCTTCATCTTCGTTGTACTCAACACTTTCGTGGACATTGCCTATGCGGTGATCGATCCACGCCTGCGCACGGCGCGTTGAGTTGCCCATGGAACCGATTGTGGAGTCAAAGCCGATGAGCACCCCAACCACGCAAACCACTACCATCTCCCGCCCGTCGGTTGTACAGCGGATTCGTAAAAGCGACTTGTGGTGGTCGTTCACACACAGCAAGACCGCAATGATCAGCGCAGCACTGCTCGCAATCCTGATCCTGACGGCATTGTTTGCACCCCTCATTGCACCGCAAAACCCCTATGATGGCGCTGCACTCGATATGTGGAAAGCAGAGCTGCCGCCTATCTGGGAAGACGGCGGCGAATGGCCCTTCCTGCTGGGCACCGACACGCAAGGGCGCGATATGCTGTCAGCCATTCTTTATGGCACGCGCATTTCCATCGTTATCGGCATCGCTTCCGTTGTGCTTTCCTTGCTCATCGGCATGAGTGCCGGTTTGGTCTCCGGCTATTTCGCCGGTTTTATCGACAATCTATTGATGCGCATCGGCGATATCACGCTGTCGATCCCGACCATTCTGGTCGCCATTCTGGTTTCAACCGTCGTGCGACAGATGTTGCCTGTCAGCCTGCGCGAGGTCGGAGCATCCGCGGTTCTCATTCTGGCCATCGCGCTCTCCGCATGGGTGCAATATGCCCGTACTGTCCGCGCTCAGGCCATCGTTGAAACCGGCAAGGATTATGTGTCCGCCGCCCGTCTGATCGGCGTTCCGGCGCGCCGCATTATGGCGCGACATATCCTGCCGAACACGCTGACCCCAATCATGGTGGCGGCTACGCTTAATTTCGGCATGGCCATTCTTACCGAAGCCACGCTGTCCTTCCTCGGCATCGGCATGCCGCCGAGCCAGCCTTCTCTCGGGACACTGATCCGTATCGGCAACCAGTTCCTGTTTTCCGGTTCCTGGTGGATCGTGCTCGTCCCCGTCATTCAGCTCTGCCTGCTGGTCGTGGCCGTCAATATGCTTGGCGACTGGCTGCGCGATGCTCTCAATCCGAAACTGAGGTAATATTGATGAACAATCTTTTGCTCCGCAATGTGCGCCCTAAGGCTGGCGATACGTGCGACGTTTTGATCAAGGATGGGAAGATTGCGGGTTTCGGACGGTTCGAGGCAGAGCCGGGCATGGCCATCGAAGATGGTGGTAATGCAATCATGGCGCCCGGCCTGATTGATGCGCATACGCATCTCGACAAGACGACCTGGGGCATGCCCTGGCATGTCAATAATCGTGCCGCGATTCTGCGCGAACGTATCGACTTCGAACGCGAGCACCGGCTGGAAATCGGCCTTGATCCGCATCGCCAGTCGATGCGTCATGCCATCGGTCTTGCTGCCCATGGCGCAACGCATATCCGCAGCCATGTCGATATCGACCCCACTCATGGATTGTCATTGGTCGAAGGCGTCTGGGCAACACGCGAGAAGCTGAAAGGCATCATCGATATCGAGATCGTTGCATTCCCGCAGTCGGGTCTGATGGTCATGCCTGGTACGGAAGAATTGCTCGATGAGGCCTTGCGTCAGGGTTGTGAAGTTCTGGGTGGTATTGATCCATGCGGTATTGATCGCGACCCAAAGGGTCAGCTCGATATTCTGTTCGCGCTCGCACTCAAGCACGGCGTACCGATTGATATTCATCTGCATGAGACCGGCGATCTTGGCGCGTTCACGATGGAACTCATCTTTGAGCGTATCCGCGCCAACGGTATGGAAGGGAAGGTGGCGATCAGCCATGCTTTCGCGCTCGGCATGAATGATTATTTGCGCGTCGGCCAGTTGATCGAACAGATCGCGGCTCTGGATGTCGCAATTTTGACGACCGGCGCGCCATCGGCCACGGTGCCGTCGATCAAACGCCTGAAGGAAGCGGGCGTGCGCGTTGGTGGTGGTTGTGATGGCATTCGCGACACCTGGGGACCTTGGGGCCAGCCGGATATGCTAGACCGTGCCAAGATCATTGGCATGAAAAACGGTGTCCGCTCGGACCATGATCTCGAACATCTCCTGTACATCGTCTCTCAAGGCGGCGCGGATGTGATGCGTCTTGAAAACTATGGTCTCGATGTGGGCTGCAATGCCGACTTCACCCTTTTGACGGGTGAAACACTGGCCCATGCCGTGGTGGATATCGCGCCGCGCCCTCTGGTGGTCAAAAACGGTCGCGTCACTGCACGCAACGGCGTTGCTGTGGTGGAGATGCCGTGATGAACAATGCTATTGACACATTAACCCTCGGTCAGCGTCCTGATGGACGGACTCTGATTACCGCCAGTTGGGTGGTTGGGCACAAGGATGGCAACCATACGCTTTTACGCAATGGTGAAGTCGTTTTCGACAATGGCGAGATTGTCTTTGTTGGACATGGCTTCACCGGAGAACTGGCGCGCCGCATCGATTTCGGCAATGCGCTAATCTCGCCGGGTCTCATTGATCTTGATGCCTTGTCGGACCTCGACACCACCATTCTTGGCATAGACAACCATCCTGGTTGGGCCAAGGGTCGCGTCTGGCCACGGTCTTATGTCGAGGCTGGCCCTTATGAGATGTACAGTCAGGACGAGCTGGCTTTTCAAAAGCGCTTTGCGTTCGGCCAACTCCTGTTGAACGGGATCACCACGGCAGCGCCTATCGCCTCTCTATTCTATCGAGAATGGGGCGAAACAGTTGCCGAGTTCGATGCTGCTGCCGAGGCGGCTGGTGAACTGGGGCTACGCGTTTACCTGAGTCCTGCCTACCGTTCCGGCGGTATGGTTCTGGAAGAACCGGGAAAGATTATTCCGGTTTTCGACGAAGAGCGTGGTTTTCAGGGGCTGAAAGACGCCATTGCCTATATCGAGCGCCAGAATGGGCGTCACGGCGATCTGGTGCGCGGTATGTTGGCCCCGGATCGGGTCGAGACTTCGACACTTGGATTGTTGCAACGCACTGATGCAGCGGCGCGCGATCTTGGCTGCAAGTTCCGTCTTCACATGGCTCAAGGCACGATGGAAGTCGATACTGTGCGGATGCTGCATGGCTCGACTGCTCCGGTCTGGCTTGCGAAACATGGTCTGCTCAGCGACCAGATGATTGCACCTCACGCGACGAACGCAACGGATGAAGATCTGGGCCTCTATGCGGCCAATGGCGTTTCCATTGTGCATTGTCCGCTGGTATCGGCACGCAGCGGTTCGATCCTCAAATCCTTCTCTGCTTGCCGCAAGCGGGGGATCAATATTGCCATGGGCACAGATACCACGCCGCCAGATATGCTCATGAATTTGCTGACGGGCCTTATCGCTGGCCGCATCGCCGATGGCGCGCCGGATCGTTTGCGGTCAGCGGATCTTTTTGACGCGGCGACCATAGGTGGCGCGAAAGCACTCGGACGCGGTGATCTCGGTCACCTCTCACCGGGTGCGAGAGCGGATATAGCGATCTTCGATCTCGGCGATACCATCATGGCCGCGACGGTTGACCCCATCACGACCATTGTCACAGGCGGTTCGGGCAAGATCACGCGCGCGGTCTTTGTCGATGGCCGCGCTTCCATGATTAATCGAAAGCTTGCAGGGTTGGATATGGAACAAGCTCGTCGTCAGGCACAGGCCCAGTTCGACGGACTTATCGCCAAATATCCCGAGCGCAGCTGGAACCATCCTCCTGTCGCGGAAATCTTCCCTTCCAGCTATCCGATAGAAGGTGATTTCAATGCATGACATGCAAGAACCAATCATGGAAGTGCGCAATCTGCGCGTGGATTTTCCAGGGCGTCATGGCACGGTTACCGCTCTGTCAGATGTCAGCCTGTCGATCCGGCCCGGTGAAATCCTTGGTGTTGTGGGTGAATCCGGTGCTGGCAAGTCGATGACCGGTCTGGCCATTCAGGGCCTGCTGGAAGCGCCTGGGCATATCGCCGACGGTGAAGTGTGGCTTGGCAAGCGCCGGATAGACACACTGGATGACCGCGCCATGGAGAAAATTCGCGGACGTGAAATCGGCGCGATCTTTCAGGATCCGCTCACCTCGCTCAATCCGCTGTTCACGGTGGGCGCGCAGCTTGTCGAAACAATCCGGCGGCATCTTGGTCTTGGCAAGGCTCAGGCGCGTGAACGGGCTATCCAGTTGTTGCGCGATGTTGGCATTCCTTCGCCGGAGGACCGCGTCAACCAGTATCCGCATCAGTTCTCTGGCGGTATGCGGCAGCGCGTGGTGATTGCACTTGCACTTGCCGCTTCCCCTAAGCTCGTCATCGCCGATGAACCGACGACGGCGCTGGACGTATCGATCCAGGCACAGATCATTTCGCTCCTGCGGAAACTCTGCAAGGAAAAGCAAACCGCTGTTATGCTCGTTACGCACGATATGGGCGTGATTGCCGAAGCCGCTGATCGCATTGCCGTAATGTATGCGGGGCGACTGATTGAGATCGGGCCTGTCGAACAGGTTCTGCATCAGCCGCGTCACCCCTATACACAGGGCTTGATGGCCTCGATCCCGTCGCTTGGTGCGCGCGTGGAAAAGCTGAATCAGATCGATGGCTCAATGCCGCGTCTTGACGCTATTCCCAAGGGTTGCGCTTTCAATCCACGTTGCAAGGTGGCGGTGCCACGTTGCCTTCAGGAGCGTCCCGAACTCAACTTTATCAGTCAAAACCCCAATCTTGGCGCTAGCGCTTGTTGGCTCAACACAGGAAGCAGCGTATGACGAACCCGTCGAAAGAAACTGCGGCTTTGACCGTCGAGCGTCTGGTCAAGACATTTGATGTCTCGGCTCCATGGCTCAACAGAGTGATAGAGCGCAAGCCGCGCCAGTACCTCCAGGCTGTCAACGATATCAGCTTTACGGTGCCAGCAGGTGGTTGTCTGAGTATCGTTGGTGAAAGTGGATGCGGAAAGTCAACCGTGGCCCGACTGGTCACCGGATTGCATGGTGCAACAAGCGGCCAAATGCGGTTTGCGCCCGGCAAAAGTGGTGCGCCATTGACGGCGCAGATGATATTTCAGGACCCTTATGCCTCGCTCAATCCTCGTTGGCGCGTCAAGAACATCATCGCTGAACCATTGCGCGAATTGAAACTGCGCAAAACAGCGGCGGAAGTCTCCGAGCGCGTGGAGGAACTTCTGCGTACTGTCGGGCTTTCACCCTCCGACGGCGAAAAGTTTCCGCATGAGTTTTCCGGTGGGCAACGGCAGCGCATTTCAATTGCGCGTGCCTTGGCGAGCGAGCCTGAGTTTCTTGTTTGCGACGAGCCGACTTCGGCGCTGGACGTTTCGGTGCAGGCGCAGGTGCTCAATCTTATGCGCCGCTTGCAGGATGAGCTGGGCCTGACCTACCTCTTCATCAGCCATGATATGAGCGTCGTTCGCCACATGTCCGATCGTATCGCGGTCATGTATCTGGGGCGGATTGTTGAAGAGGGTAATACGGAAGAACTCTTCGCGCAGCCGCGTCATCCCTATACGCAGCTTTTGTTGCAGACGATCCCCAACATTGGATCTCCCAATCGCAACCGCACACCGGCAAGCGGTGAAGTTCCAAGCCCGCTGAAACCGCCTTCGGGTTGCACATTCCATCCGCGGTGTCCGTTTGCGGTGGCGCGCTGTGCGCAAGAAGCGCCGAAGATGCAGACTTTGTCGAATGGCACACGCGTCGCCTGTCATTTGGTGGAAGAGGCCGCAGCAGCTGCCTGATATAGGTAGGGTGTTCAGGCACCGCATTGGGCTACTGTTGCACGTTTAAAGCAGGTGCCGAGATCTGCGGATAAGTGCTCCAGTCGGGATTAAAGCGGGTTGTTAAATTGTCGACAATATGAAACATTATTGTAGATAATAAATCAGGTTCTGGGGACGTGATGGAATTCGATTTTGAAGAGTTGGACCCTCAAAGCCGTTACAGGCTCCTGACGAATTTCATCGGTCCACGACCGATAGCACTTGTGACAACCCGTTCACCAGCAGGCCATAGCAATGCCGCGCCGATGAGTTTCTTCAACGTGTTTTCGCACGACCCGGCCATTGTCGTTCTGGGCATTCAACCACGTCTTTCCGGTGAGGAGAAGGACACGCTGGCGAATATCCGTCGCACCGGCGAGTTCGCAATCAGCATGGTCGACATGGCATTGTCGGAACAGATGCTGATCTGCGGATTGGGTTTCGACAGCGAAGTCGATGAGCTTGAGATGGCCGGGCTGTCAGCGACACCCTGCCAGAAAATCGATGTCTCTTTTGCTGAGCAGGCACCTTGCACCTTCGAGTGCCGTGTCGAACGTGTGATCGATTATCCGCGTCGCGCGCTTATCCTGGGTGAGGTGGTGCATATGCACGTTCGTCGCAATTGTCTGGATGCCGACGGCCACTACGTCGATCCCGAATTCTATCAACCGATTGCCCGGCTTCACGCCGACAATTACATCACTTCAGATCGTCAGTTCGTTTTGAAGGCACCGACCATCGCCGATTTCGTGAAGCCGGAAAACTAGGCCAGAACGACGGTTCTTCGAGAATTTTTACCATGCACATTCATCTGATCAATCCTAACTCAACAGCGTCTATGACAGCGCAAGCTCTTGATAGTGCTCTGCTCGTCAAACACAGCAGCACCACGGTCTCAGCCTCAAATCCTGCCGACACGCCTGTCAGCATTGAAGGCGGAACCGACGAAGCACTGGCTGTGCCGGGCATGCTTGCGGAAATCCGAAAAGGTGAAGCGCAAGGTGTGGACGCCTATGTGATCGCCTGCTTTGACGATCCCGGCCTGCATGCGGCGCGAGAGATCGCGAAGGGTCCGGTACTGGGTATTTGTCAGGCGGCGGTACAGGTGGCCATGACGATCAGCCGGCGCTTTTCAATTATCACGACCTTGCCGCGGTCGGTTCCGATCATCGAAGATCTGGTCAGTGATTACGGCGCAGAACGTCATTGCAGAAAAGTGCGTGCGATCAATTTGCCGGTACTCGGCTTGGAAGATGATCCTGCGGAAGCAGAACGGCTTTTGATCAACGAGATCGAACTCGCCAAGCGCGAAGATCGGGCAGAGGCGATCATTCTCGGCTGCGCGGGCATGACGTCCTTGTGCGACCGGTTGCGGGATGCAACGGGCGTTCCGGTGATCGACGGCGTTGCGGCGGCGGTGAAGCTTGCCGAAGCTTTGGTCGGAGCGGGCTACGCGACTTCGAAGGTGAACACCTATGACTATCCGCGTGTGAAGACGGGCAATACGGACGCCATCTGCGGAATTTGTGCCTGAATTAGATGCATCACGATGTATTGTTGACAATTTTGTAGGCGCTTTGCGGTTGCAATAGTTGACTTTTTCGGTCGCATCACGCTTCCTGAATCGGAACGGGAGCAAGACCATGACTGATCAGACAGGTGTCTCGACGCAGCAGATTGTTGAGAAAGTATGGCTATCCATTGCCGAGCGCCGTCTGCGTCCGGGGGTGCAGCTTAAAGAAGAGCAGATGGCGACGATTTTTCACGTCAGCCGTGCGCGTATCCGTCAGGCGCTTGCCGCGCTTGAACGGGAAGGGCTTGTCACGATTATTCCCAATCGCGGCGCTTTTGTTTGCAAGCCGACCGTGGAAGAAGCGCGGGATGTGTTCTTCGTACGCCGGACTGTTGAGCGTTGTGTGGTCGAGCGCCTTGGGCGTTCTCCGTCAAAGGACAAGATCAAGATTTTGCGCGAACATGTTGCGAAAGAACGTGTCGCCAACAAGAACAATGTCACGACAGATATTATCAAGCTGTCAGGTGGTTTTCATCTGCTGCTGGCCGAATTGACGGGCTCTGATTTTCTGTTCACAACGATGCGCGATCTCATTTCGCGCACCTCTCTCATCACGGCTGTCTACCGCAATACCAACCGCTTCAACTGCGGGCCTGATGAACACGCGGAGATTGTGGAAGCGATTCTGCATGGCGACGTCACAAAGGCCGCCGATCTGATGGCACACCACCTTGAACATGTGGAATCCGAGCTCGACCTGCGGGAAATCAATGATCTCTCCCATGATTTAAGTGCCGCACTTGCCTAAATGGGAGTGAACGGAAAACGGGCGATATTCTTTTTCGTCCGTAGCCGTTGTGATTGATGGCGGATACGCTATTACTAAAATATTTCAATGAGTTGTTAGCAAAGTAAGCCAACCGGTTATTGCCGGTTGGTTTGCTTTTGTACCGTCTGCCTATGGCGCACACGGCGATTTTTCGACCAAAAGCGGAATAAGTTTCGGGTGGAAATGTAAGTTTCATCCCCATAGCAAAGAAATCCGCCCGCGATCTTGACATATGTCATAAGTTGGAATTAGCTTGGTTGAAATTGAGCAGATGTCGCTTCGAGGAGACCCTTGTGAGGGTGGAGCACATCGAGCTTGGGAGGAAATATTTGTGACTGGATTGTACACTGCAATCTTGGATTGCGTGATCGCGTGCGGCTGTGTTTCAGGCGCAGCATCTGCCTGTCTGTGGCAGGGCGTGGATCAGAAACTGACTTGTGCCTTGCAGGGTTCTTCGTCCGAATTGGTGAAGTTTCTATGAGTTACGAGTTCAGTTTCAGCTTCCTCAGCCAGTATTGGCCGCTGCTGCTCAAAGGTACTTTGGCGACGATCCAAATGTCCCTGATTGTCACGGCGCTGGGCTTCGTGCTGGGCACGATCTGTGCGGTTGCCAGCATCAGCAAATACAAGTTCCTGCGCATTCTCGTGGCGATCTATGTCGAGGCGATCCGCAATACACCTCTGCTCGTGCAGCTGTTTCTGGTCTATTTCGGACTGTCTTCCATGGGCGTCAAATTTTCCGCCCAGACCTCGGCGCTAATCGGCCTGACCATCAATGTTGGCGCTTACTCCAGCGAGATCATTCGCGCGGGCTTGCAGGCCATTCACCCCGGCCAGCTGGAAGCTGCTGACACACTGGGACTGTCCCGGCTGCAAATGCTTGCAGGGATTATGCTGCCGCCAGCACTTGAGAAGGTCTATCCCGCGCTCGTCAGTCAGTATGTGCTGTTGATGCTGGCAACAAGTGTTGCATCGCAGATATCGGCTGAAGAGCTGACCGGAGCTGCGTCCAGAATCCAGTCGACGACCTTTCGTTCTTTTGAAGTCTATCTCGTCATTCTGGTGATTTATCTCGTTCTTTCCCTATTGATGCGGGGACTGTTCAAGCTTCTGGGGTTGGCGTTGTTTCCACGCAAACGCCGTCTTGGCACCAATCTTTAGGAGGTCGGGATGTTTACGAATTTCTCCTGGATTCACATCGAAGTTCTGCTTCAAGGCTTGGTCTGGACAGTTCTGCTTTCGATCATCGCCTTCATATTCGGCGGCCTGCTTGGCTTTGCCGTGGCGCTGGCTGGAATAGCAAAGAACAAGGCTTTGGTTGCTCTGGTCGATGGTTATACCGTTCTGGTGCAGGGCACACCGGTTCTGATCCTGATGTTCATCGTTTACTTCGGTTTGCCGGTCTTCGGCATTGAAGTTTCGTCACTTTTTGCGGCCAGCGTTGCGATGACGATCTTCGCGAGCGCCTTCCTTGGCGCCATCTGGCGAGGTAGCCTGCAATCCGTGCCACGCACGCAGTGGGAAGCATCGGATTGTCTGGCCTTGACTGGATTGCAGGGGCTGTTCTTCGTCATCATGCCCCAGGCTATTCGCATCGCAACGCCGCCAACAGTCGGCTTCATGGTCCAGATCGTCAAGAACACGTCGCTCGCATCGATCATCGGCATGGCCGAGATGACCTATATCGGCAAGGAAATCAACGCTTCGACGTTCCAGCCCTTCACGACCTATCTCGTGATCGCATTCTTCTACTTTTGCATTTGCTTCCCGCTCTCAGCGGCCAGCCGGAAATTCGAGAGGATGTACAGTGTCAGCCGTCGTTAAGTTTGTTGATGTTCATAAAAGCTATGGCTCGCTGCCAGTGCTCAGAGGTATCAATCTCGAAATTGAGAAGGGACAGGTTGTTGCTCTGATCGGACGAAGCGGTTCCGGCAAAAGCACAGCGCTTCGCTGTGTCGATCGGCTCGAAACCGTCAACAGCGGGGATATCTGGGTTTGCGATCATCGTGTCAGTGATCCCAATATCAATCTGCGCGCGCTCCGACAGGATGTTGGCATTGTCTTTCAAAGCTACAACCTCTTCCCGCATCTGACGGTTGAACAAAATATCACTCTGGCGCTGCGCTGGGTCAAGAAACTGACAAGACCCGCCGCGCGCGAAATAGCCGAGACGGTTTTGCGGCAGGTTGGACTGGCGGAAAAGATAGATTCCTATCCCGAGCAATTGTCCGGCGGACAACAGCAACGTGTAGCCATTGCCCGATCACTCGCGATGAAGCCGAAGGTCATGCTGTTCGACGAGGTCACTTCGGCGCTGGACCCTGAACTGACCGGAGAAGTGCTGAAGGTCATCGAAGATCTGGCGCGGGGTGGCATGACGATGCTGCTCGTCACCCACGAAATGGATTTTGCCCAGCGCGTGGCAGACAGAATTGTCTTCATGCATCAGGGCCAGATTTGCGAACAGGGCGAGCCGACAATTTTGGCAAGCCCGCAAACACCTGAATTGCGCAGCTTCGTTGGCGCGCATCACTGAACATCCGATCATAAGCATGTGGTGTCGATGAGGAGCGACATCATCAACAACAGGAGGAGGAAATATGACTATTCTGAACAAGAGAAGATTTCTGGCAATAATGGGACTTGGCATCGGTATGGCGGCCATGATGCCCCAGACCTCTTTTGCCGATCAACTGGATACGATCCGCCAGAAAGGCAAACTGCAGGTCGCCATTGATCTTGGCAATCCGCCCTATGCGATGCGCGATGCACAGTTCCAGCCGACAGGCTCGGAAGTCGAAACAGCGAAGCTGTTGGCCAAGGACCTGGGCGTGGATGTGGAGTTCCTGACAGTTCCAACCTCAGGTCGCATTCCGTTTCTTGTCTCAGGCAAGGCAGATTTGGCGGTGTCCACGCTTTCAATAACAAAGGAGCGGCTGGAGGTTGTTGATTTCAGCATTCCCTATGCTGAAACCGCAATTGTCGTTGCAGCACCCAAAGAAGCAAAAGTGAAATCCTATGCGGATCTAACCGATGCATCGGTTGCGGTCACGCGCGGTACGGTCAACGACACCAATCTGACGGAAAAGACGGCGGATGTTGCCGGCGTGCAGATCGTGCGGTTTGAGGATGATCCAACATCGAGTGCGGCAGTCACCAGCGGCCAGATTGCAATTTATGCAACGTCCCGCCCGCTTCTGACGGAATTGATCAAGGCCAATCCCAAGCTCGACCTCGAAGAAAAGTTTGTAGCCAAGGCTTACCCGCTGGGTATTGCACTCCGCAAGAACGAGCCGAAGCTCAAGGAATGGATCGACGCGTGGATCAAGACCAATCTCGACAACGGCAAGCTGATCGACATTTACGAAAAATATCATGGCGCTCGTCTGGACCCGCAGAAACTGCTGGCCAGTGACTTGCCTCGGTCGTGACACAACTGCCGTGGCGGGGCTGTGAAAGACACGACCCGCCACGGTGCTGGTCTGAATACTGATGGAACGGAACCTTGCTCTTGAGAACTTGGACGACCCCGAAGCCAGCAGATTGGAGCGCATCCCGAAAAGCATGAAACAGCTTTTGGAAAAGATGCGCGTTAAAACAAACATTTAGAGCGCCGATCTGATCCGGTCAGATCGAAACGAGCTCTAAGGTGCAGGAATGAAATTATGACAGACAAGTTCAGTGTGAGAGACAAGATCGCCATTGTAACAGGCGGGTTGGGGCAGCTCGGAACCCAGTTCAGCAAGTCGCTTGCCGAAGCTGGCGCCAAGGTGGCGATCTTCAGCCGTCGGGCAATCGACGCTGCCGATCTCGAAGCGAAGTTTCCGGGCTTGACGAAGAACATTCGCGTTTATGTCGCGAGTGTTACGGACAAGGCCAGCCTTGAGCAGGCAACCGAACAGCTCATCGCCGATTGGGGTGTACCGCATATTCTCGTCAATAATGCTGGCATTGATTCAAAGCCGTCTGGCTCTGCCGACCAGAACAGCCCTTTTGAAATTTACCCGCAGAAATACTGGAACGAGATCATCGAGACCAATCTGACGGGTGTGATGCTGTGCTGTCAGGTCATCGGCTCGAAGATGGCCGACGCCAGACGCGGCAGCATCATCAATGTCGGTTCGATCTACGGCATCGTGTCGCCCAATCAGGCGCTCTATGCATATCGCGAAGCACGAGATGGCGAGCCTTTCATCAAGGCCGTCTCCTATGCGGCTTCCAAATCCGGTCTTGTCAACTTGACCCGCTATCTTGGCACCTATTGGGGAACCAAAAATGTCCGAGTAAACCTGATTTCGTTCGGTGGCGTGAAAACTGCAAACTTTGACAAGGAATTTGTGGATGCGTTTCTCGAACGCGTTCCGATGAACCGACAAGCAGAGATCGATGAATATAATGGCGTGATACAGTTTCTGGCATCCGATGCCTCGTCCTATATGACAGGTTCGAATGTCGTTGTGGATGGAGGCTTTACGGCATGGTGACAGAACAGGCAGACAATCGATATCTGACGAGGCGCGCGTTACCTGATCGTGACAAGCTGCACGTCTCGGTCGTTGAGGCGCTGGAAGCTCAGATACTTTCCGGCAAGCTCAAGATTGGCGATCGTCTGCCTGCCGAAGCCGCAATGGCGCGTGAATTCAATGTAAGCACGCGATCTGTTCGTGAAGCGCTTCAAATCCTCGAAACAAAGGGGCTCGTTCGCCGCAAACACGGTGAAAGAGCGCTTGTTGTACGTGACGATGTCGGAGAATTTCTCGGTTCGCTTGCAACGACTGTCAAACAGCTCTTTGCCAATAATTCCGACTATCTCGTCCAACTCATGGATGTGCGCCGGATCATCGAGACGGAAGTCGTGACGCGACTGAGTTCGGAAGACCTGGTGATGACGCCGGAAGTTGACGAAGCGCTTGCCAGTATGAGGGCTGCGGCTGACGCCAATGACATGGCCCGTTTTACCGACAGCGATGCCGCTTTTCATCTTGGGCTCGTACATTCCGTGGGCAACGAAATCCTCAATGTCGTTTATGACAATCTTTTCTCGATCATCATCGACGTCATCCGGGTCACGAGCCGCGTGCCGAACAAATCGCTGGAAGATGGGTTTGCCGAGCATGAGGAAATTTACAACCTCATCAAGGCCAGAGAACCCGAGACCGCCCGGCAATCCATTCGCAGACAGATCGATGAAAGTTCGCGTTATCTCAAGGTGGCGCTAGACAATTCAAATCTCAAGAACAAGGTCAAAACCAAATGAGCAACTTCGATTATTCCGATACAGACTGGGCGTCGATCGAGCGTCTTTCGAAATGGTATTCCGGCGATGTCCATGACAGTCTTGAACAACTGGGTGGCTGGGGCTATCTGGACGGTATATCGTTACAGGGTGAATTGAAGCCGGGCGAAGTGGTTTGCGGTCCCGCAGTCACGGTGCAGTTTGCGCCAAGCGAACGACGCAATCAGCCGCAGGATGTCTATCACAATGCCATCGACAACGCGCCAAAGGGCGGTATTGTTGTCGTTGATGCGTCCTGCGCGCAGGGTTCCTGCTCGGGAGAGCTGATGAGCACAGGCGCGAAAACGCGGGGCGCGGCTGCCACGATCGTCAACGGAACGGTGCGTGATATCGCGCAGGTTCGCCATCTTGGCTATCCGCTTTTCGGTCGCGCGCGGTCTCCGGTTTCGGTATCCGGCAAGATGGAACCGAAGCTCTCGCAAGTTCCAATCGAAATCGCCGGCGTGAAGATCATGCCGGGCGACGTCATCTTCGCGGATATCGATGGCGTTGTCGTCATCCCTAAGAACATGGTTGCTGCAGTCGCGGATCAGGCCGACAAGCTGGGCGCAAACGAAGCTTCGGCCCGTGACCGTATTCTAGGTGGTGAAAAGCTCCAGTCAGTGTGGCCGGTGGAGTCGAAATACGGCGCCTGATCAAGCGGCTTCTTGACATAAAAAAGGCCGCCCTTGAGGCGGCCTTTCAACAGTATCGCTGACGAATCGATTACGGTGTCACGTCGAAACCGAACCACTTCTCAGAAAGACGCTTGATGGTGCCATCGGCCTTAGCGGCTTCAATGGCTTCATTGAACATCTTCTGAAGTTCAGGTTCGTTCTTGCGAAGACCAACGGCGACGCCGCGACCCAGAATGCCGCCCTTAAAGAAAGGACCGGTCATGACAATATCTTCATTGCCGGGCTTTTTGGCCGCATCGCTCAGATAAGCCAATGAAGCGACGACAAGATCGACGCGGCCCGACTTGAGGTCGAGGTCGTGCTGATCGGTGGTCTTGTATTCACGAATATCGGCAGAATCCTTGAAATACTTGTCGAGCAGCGAGAGGCCGAGCGAGGCAGTCTGTACACCGATTGTGCGGCCCTTGATTTCAGCCTTGACGTCGTCAATCGCCTTCTGAGCCGCAGCTTCGTCCTTGGCCAGATAGAGCGTTTCGCCCGTATGTGGCAGCTTTGCGAATGGGCTATCCTTCAGCGTGGCGAAGGTCTGCGGGGTCAAGCCATAAGAGACGGAAAAGTCGATGGTTTCTTCGCGCTTCGGCGTAGCGGTAAGGCCAGCCATGATCGCGTCGAACTTGCCTGCATTCAAGGCCGGGATGATGCCGTCGAAAGGCTGTGCAATCATGGTGCACTCAACCTTCATGCGGGCGCAGAGGTCTTTGCTCAGTTCGATTTCATAACCGTCCAGCGTACCGTCTGGCTTGGTGAAATTATATGGACGGAACGCGCCTTCGGTCGCGATGGTGAGCTTGGTCCACTTCTTCTCTTCGGCATGGGCCGAAGCAGCGGTCACAACGAGGGCCGAAACGAGAAGGGCTTTGAACAATCCCTTGGTCTTCATCTTAATTACCTTACTGCAGTTAAGTGCTGAGCGGTCTTTTGGCATAAATCAGTGACGTTTGAAATAATCAGCCAGCGTTTTCATGGCTGATAAACTTGCGAAAACGCTCTGATTTGGAGTTTGTAAACACATCTTCGGGCGCGCCGTCTTCTTCGACCAGCCCCTGATGGACGAAGATGACCCGGTTCGACACATCACGGGCAAAGCCCATTTCGTGGGTGACGACGAGCATGGTGCGTCCTTCTTCGGCCAAGCCGCGCATGACACGCAGTACCTCGCCGACGAGTTCGGGATCAAGCGCGGAGGTTGGCTCGTCGAACAGCATCACCTTTGGCTTCATTGCCAATGCGCGGGCAATGGCGGCACGCTGTTGCTGACCACCGGAGAGATGTGAGGGGTAGAAGTCGCGCTTATCTGCGATGCCAACCTTGGCGAGTAGCGCTTCGGCCTCTGCAATGCATTCCGCGCGCTGCCGACCCTGAACATAGATCGGCGCTTCGATGATGTTTTCAAGAATAGTCTTGTGTGACCAGAGATTGAAGCTCTGGAATACCATGCCCAGTTCGGAGCGGATTCGCGAGACCTGCTTCTTGTCTGCGGGATAGGCTTCGCCCTTGGAGTTCTTGGCCATCCGGATCGTTTCGCCAGAAACGGTGACGGTGCCGGATGTTGGAATTTCCAGAAGGTTGATGCAACGCAGCAAAGTGGATTTTCCGGAGCCGGAAGAGCCAAGGATAGAAATGACTTCGCCTTCGCGCGCTTCAAGCGAAATGCCCTTCAGCACTTCATTCGCGCCAAAGCTTTTACGCAGGTTTTCGACTTTTAGCGCCACCGGTGCGTTGGGAGAGATGGCTTTACTCACGATGTTTTTCCTTCGGTGGAGATACGAGCGACGGGCTGGCGCAAATAGGGCGTGAGCCTGTATTCGGCGATCAGCAGCAAGCGTGTCAGAACGAAATTGATAGCAAGATAGATCGCGCCCGCAATCACGAACACCTCAATCACGCGGTAGCTTTCGGCAATGAGCTTGGCTGCAATGCCGGTGACTTCCATGAGCGTGATGATGGAGGCAAGCGAGGTTGCTTTGATCATCGAGATCATTTCATTGCCATAGCCGGGTAGCGCCTGTCGGATAGCAAGCGGCATCACGATCCTGCGGAAGCAGGTGAAACGCGACATGCCACAGGCTTTTGCCGCCTCAATCTGGCCGTGCGGCACAGACAGCAGACCGCCGCGAATAATCTCGCTGGCATAGGCTGCATTGTTCAGCGTCAGCGCGATGATTGCGCACCAGTATGGCTCACGGAGAATGGGCCACAAGAACGAATAGCGGATCGTCGAAAACTGGCTGAGACCATAATAGATGATGAAGATTTGCACTAGAAGCGGCGTTCCACGGAACACGAACACATAGAGCCGAGCAATCCAGTCGAGGACCTTTATTCCCGACAACCGCATCATAGCAAACAGCAGGGCAAGAATTGCGCCGCACACGATGGATATGGCCGCAAGCTGCAACGTCAATGGCACCCCGCCCATCATTGCCAGAAAGGATTCTGTGTAGAATTGAAGGTTCATTTTGCCCTCCTGACGCCACGCGAGAAATGACGTTCAGCAGCTTGCAGGATGCTGCCGGAAACCGAGGAAATCAGCAGATAGAGTGCGCCTGCAATCAGGAAGAAGTTGAAAGGGAGTCCAGTCGAGCCTGCGCCGATCTGCGCCTGACGCAGAATATCGACCACGCCGACAACAGAGATCAGAGCAGATTCTTTCAACGCAACCTGCCAGACATTGCCAAGACCGGGCAGCGCATGGCGCAGGGCCAGTGGCGCGATAATACGACGAAATTTGAGCGCCTGACCCATGCCGCAGGCCGATGCAGCTTCAAGCTCTCCCTTGGATACGGCTCTGAATGCGCCGCGAAACACTTCCGTATGATGCGCACCGCAGGAAATGCCAATGGCCAGCACGCCAGCCAGAAAAGCGGGAAAGCCGATGAAGCCTTGAGCGCCGAAGAACTTTCCAAGCGCCGTAACGGCGGCGCTGCCGCCGAAATAAAACAGATAGATCACCAGAAGATCGGGAACGCCACGAATGATGGTGGTGTAGCCATCAGCAACGCCGCGCAGTGTGCGTCCGCCGGAAATCTTTGCCCAGGCGGCGAATACGCCAATGGTTGCACCCAGCAGGAAACCGACAACGGCCAGCGAGACCGTTACCAAAGCCGCCATCACGAGAACATAGCCCCAGCCGTCGGGGCCGAAGCTTAGAATGTCGAAAAAAGCCTTCATGATGCGAGAGGCCAATTCTTGAAGGATTGATTGAAGTTCATTTCACTTTCCGGCGGTCGCGCTGGACCATGTTTCATTTCGCTGCGACGGGCAGGGCAGGCTGCACACTATCTGGAATAGGATTGACGAAAACATCGCCGTTAAGCCTTTTCACGTGGTCCTGTTTGGCTTCTACAATCCGTTCGGGATGCAAAAACAGTTCCACTGCCGTGCTTCCCATGACCTTTGCAGCATGAGCCATTCCTTTATGAGCCACAGGTAATTTACCTTGCGCCACCATTTGCCACGAATGGAGCGGCGTGCCAATAGCGCAGGTAGCGCCACGCATCTGCACGGTGGGGACAACCCAGCTCACGCTACCAACGTCTGTCGAACCAACGAGGGAATTGTCTCCCTTATAGGGTTCATAAACATCTTCACAAAGAGCAAGGCCTTCCTTCGGTTCGACGCCGAAACGGCGAAATGCGTCAGAAATGTCTTCCTTGGTCAGCGTGGCCTGAAAACGCTGTGCCATTTCCTGATCTTTTGCGTCGAATACGGGTGGTCCCAAACGCTCCAGCTCGCGCTGCATAAGCCGTTCCAGCGGCTTGTTGCCGATCAGATTGGCGTCGCCGCTAACAATTTCGCTGCGTACCGTCGTTTCCGTCATAAGCGCTGCGCCGTCGGCGATCTTCTTAACCCGCTCCAACAAGGTCTGCATCACGGGCAGGCTCAGCGCGCGGATGAGATAGCGCACGCTGGCCTTGGCCTGCACGACATTGGGCGCGAAACCGCCGGTATCCGTCACAGCGTAATGAATGCGGGCCGAAGAAGGCATGTGCTCGCGCATGTAATTGACGCCGACATTCATCAACTCAACGGCGTCGAGAGCGCTGCGTCCCAAATGGGGGGCGGAGGCTGCATGGGCCGCGCGACCGGTGAAATGAAAGCTTATTTCGTTACAGGCCAGCGATACGGGGTCGTTGACGCCTGCGAAAGGTGCCGGGTGCCAGCAAAAGGCGACGTCGACATCGTCAAAAAGGCCTTCGCGCACCATGAAGCCCTTGGCTGATCCGCCTTCTTCCGCCGGGCAGCCGTAATAGCGCACACGTCCCTTAATCCCATGTGTTTTGAGATACTGCTTCACTGCCGCCGCTGCCAGAAGTGAACCGGCGCCAAGCAGATTATGGCCGCAGCCATGGCCGTGTCCGCCTGCCTCGATGGGCTGTTCTTCTGCAATGCCCGCGATCTGGCTCAAGCCGGGAAGGGCATCGAATTCGCCAAGAATGGCAATGACCGGACCTTCGTCACCTGCTTCGCCCATGACGGCGGTCGGCAGTCCTGCGATGCCGCGCGAGACGCGAAACCCTTCAGCTTCAAGCATTGCAGCATGAGCTGCGCTGGACTCATATTCTTCATAATTGGTCTCAGGATGATCCCAAACCGTGTCGCTGAGTTCGAAATAAGCGGCACTTTTGCCGTTCACAATATCCCAGATATCGTGATGGTTCTTCGCCATAGCTCGACCCTCCATCGTCTGGCTCCCATTGTATTGAGGTCCGTTATTGTCGCCCTTATGTTCGGGATTGCGCTTTTCAGCGCAATCCCGTCGAAGGGAGTAATCTGAAGTGGTGCTGATTACTTCCTTCTGCGTTCATGTCAAACATTGAATTGAAAGCCATCAACCGTGAATGCCTGACCGGTTATGAAGCACGGTTCGGATGTGGCAAGGAACGTGACAAGGCGTGCCACGTCGTCAGCACAACCAAGGCGACCGAGCGCGATGCCCTTGATGACTTCATCGGCGCGTTCGGTAACATTCGTGTCGATCTCGGTGCGGATGACGCCGGGGCAGATCGCATTTACGGCGATATTCGGGCCGAGTTCCTTGGCGAGCGAGCGGGTCATGCCCAGAATGCCGGCTTTTGCGGCAGCATAGGCAAACCTGCTGACGGCTGCGGTCACACCCCCGGAAAGTGCATTGAGCGACGACATGGAAACAATGCGGCCGCCGCCCTGTTTCAGCATATGTGGCGCCGAATGCTGGATATAATTGAAGCAGCTTTTCAGGTTGATGGCGATCGCGCGGTCGAACTCATCTTCCGAAATGTCGAGAATGCCAACCGGGGCAGAACGGCCTGCATTGTTGAGCAGAAAGTCAAGACGGCCAAATGTTTCAACGGTTTGTGCGACGACTTCACCAGCCCGCTTGTGGCTGGAAACATCGGCCACGCAGGAGATCGCCTTGACGCCGAGGCCTTCAATTTCGGCTGCGGTTGCCGCCAGTTCCACTTCCAGCAGATCAACCAGCGCAATGTCATAGCCCGCACGCGCCAGATCGAGAGCGCAAGCCTTTCCGATGCCTCTTGCCCCGCCAGTAACAATGGCAACCTTGTTTTGTGAGTTCATTTCCAGATGCGCTCCTTTTTGTATTGCCACTTGATCGTATGTCTGCCACATTATTCCACAATAGGAATTTGGTTCACATATATGAACATTGAAAACAGTGGTGAAGTTAAGTCGGCCGTTCGGGTTCTCGAGATCCTCGAATTCCTCGGTCGTGCGCATAAGCCGGTGACGCTCAAAGCAATTGTCGCTGAGCTTGGTTATCCCAAAAGCAGCACGTTCAATCTGCTGGCTACATTGGTAGCCCGCGCCTATGTGGTGCGGGACGATACCGAGTCCTATCGCATCCATGAGACGTTTCGTGACGGGCCGGGCTGGTCGAGCGGCAGCGATGCCTATCTGATCGCGACGGCTCAGCCGATTATGGACGCCATGCGTGACAGTGAGGGCGAAACCGTTTTTCTCGGCACACGCCGCAAGGATGGGCGGGTTAAGCTTCTCGCCAAGAGCGTCAGTCATCAGGCGGTCCGCTTCGATTCCGATCTGACAGGGTCTGATCCTGCCTATTGCACGGCAATGGGGCGGGTTCTTCTGGCGCATTGGCAGCCGGAAAAGACATCTTCCTATCTGGCCAAAGAACGGATCGTTCCTTTGACGGATAAGACCGTGATCGATCGCGTACAGATACGTCGTATCATTGAAGTTGCCCGTGAGGACGGCTTTGCAATTTGTGACGAAGAGGCGGTTGTCGGCGGGTCCGGCGTCGCTGCTCCAGTTTTTGATGCCAGCGGCGAAGTGGTCGCAACGCTCAATATGGCCACCATCTCATCGCGCTTTACCGCATGCCGTCAGCGCATGATCGACGCTGTCGTCAAGCATGCGGCAGAGTTGAGCGCGCGCCTTGGATACAAACCAACAACAGCAGACAAGCAATAACATGGATATAGAATTCAAAGAAAAGCGGGTTCTGGTGACCGGAGCCGCAAGGGGAATTGGGCGGGCTATCTGCGAGGCATTTGCTGCGGACGGTGCAATCGTCACGGCTACCGATGTTTTGGACGATGAACTGACAGAATTGGCCCGTGAGGCACAGCCCGGGCGTGGCGGCTCGATCAGAACAGTACATCTGGATGTGACCGATGAAGCCGCGATAGCCGCATTGGCGGCGGTAGAAGAGGCCAGTGGAGGCTTTGATATCTTCGTCCATGTTGCCGGTGGTGTCCTCGGACAGAAGAAGCGTGCGGTGGAAAACGTTCCAGCCGCTGATTGGGATCGCATCTACGACATTAATGTGCGCGGGGCATTTCTGGTCGCGCGGGCACTTGTCCCGGCCATGAAGCGGCGGGGCACGGGCAAAATGGTCTTCATTTCCAGCGGCGCCGGTCTTGGCGTTAGCCTCACTGGCATTCAGGCTTATGCGAGCGCGAAGGCTGCGTTGATCAGTCTTGCCCGCCAGCTGGGTCACGAGCTTGGACCATTCGGGATCAACGTCAACGCCGTTGCTCCCGGCTTTTTGCGCACCAGCCCAGACTATGAGCGTCAGTGGGCTTCCTATGGTGATGAGGGGCAGGCCGCAATGCTAAACGAAATTCCGTTGCGTCGGATCGGACTGCCGGAAGACATCTCGAATGCTGTGCTCTTTCTCGCATCTCCTTTTGCGAGCTGGATCACGGGCCAGACATTATCGGTCAGTGGAGGGCCGACATCATGACAACTGACGCGCCTGTTCCAACCTGGACATGGTCTGAAGAACGGCTTCAGACCATCATGAATCGTGCCCGCGCTGGCCGCAGTTTCAAACCGTCTTCCTGGCAAGGCGGCGCTCGATGCGCAGTCGCTTTGTCCTTCGATTCAGACCATGACACGTTTGAACTGCGTGATGGCGGAAAATCGATATCGGCTTTGTCGCAGGGGCAGTTTGGCCCAAGGCAGGGTATCCCTCGTATCCGCGAAATTCTGCGCCGCGATAACATCCCGGCCACATTCTTCGTGCCTGCCATTTCGGCCATGCATTATCCTGATGAGCAACGCGCCCTGATCGGCGAGGGGCACGAAATTGCCCTTCATGGCTGGATACACGAGCGCAACACATTGCTTGACGGTGAAACAGAGCGCGATCTTCAACATCGTGCCGCTGATACGCTGGAAAAGATCACCGGTGTTCGCCCGGTCGGCATTCGTACGCCGTCCTGGGATTTCAGCGACAACACATTGCAGATCACTTCTGAAATGGGATTGATCTACGATTCATCGCTTATGGCGGATGTAGATTGCTACGAGCTTTTGCTTAATGGCGAGCCGTGTGGTGTCACCGAACTACCTGTGGAATGGATTCGAGATGACGCAGCCTATCTCGTCATGGACAGATGGGGTGGGTTACGCCCGCAGATCGCACCGCACGATATTCTCCAGATATTTCTCCGGGAGTTCGATGCAGCTTACGAAGAGGGTGGCATTTTCCAGCTGACCATGCATCCGGATATCATCGGGCACCGTTCGAGAATCTGGATACTGAAAGAACTGATTGCGCATATTAGCACCCATAAGGATATATGGTTTGCGACCCACGCGGATATTGCATGCTATGCCAAGCTAAATGGTTGATAAGTAGAACTTTGCGGTGCAGCTGAAACTAACTTTGGCCCGATTTTTGGACCGGGTGTGTTTACGTGTGCCGGTCATGCAGGGATTTCATAAAGCAGAACAAAGTTCATATATATGAACCAAATTCCGCTTTTCATCGCTGATCAGCGGGTTCAAACTCTTTGCAACCGGGCAGAGAAAAGCGCGTAATCGCCGCCCGCATTGCAGATAAAAAACACAAATAAGCATGAGGGAACTATGCTGAAGAAAATTGCGGCCATTGGCCTTTGCACTTTATCGATGCTTTACAGTGGCAGCGTTTTGGCGAAAGACTGGAAAGCTGTGACCGTTGGTGTCGAGGGCGCCTTTCCGCCTTTCAACCTTACAAGCCCGGGCGGAGAGCTTCAGGGCCTTGACCTCGATGTCATTAAGGAAGTTTGCAAGCGCGCCAAGCTTGAATGCAATATTGTCGCGCAGGATTGGGACAGCCAGATTCCGTCGCTGCTGGCCGGAAAATTCGACGTAGTACTGACGATGGGCCCAAACCCAGAGCGTCGCAAGGTCATCGATTTCTCCGATCCTTATGTGATTACGCCGAATACGTTCCTGGTGCCAGCTGATGGACCTTTGGCCAATCTGCCGCATACGGGTGAAAGCCTTTCCACAGATACAGATGAAGGCAAAAAGGCGATTGCTGATCTCAAAGAAGCGTTGAAAGGCAAGACAATTGGTGCGTCGCTTTCGACCAGCCAGTTGCAGTTTGTCGAACAGAACTTCGGTGATGCCGTTCAGGTCCGCACCTATAAGGGATCGGAACAGGTTAAATTGGATCTCGAATCCGGTCGTGTTGACGGTCAGTACGATAATGTGGTTTTCGCGCGTGACCGTGCTGAGAAGAGCAATGGCAGGCTGAAGATCACCGGGCCGCTTCTGGTTGGTGGCATTCAGGCTACCAATGTCTGCATCGGCCTGCGCAAGGAAGAGCCAGAACTGAAAGCCAAGCTCGACAATGCACTGGGCGAAATGCGGACAGATGGCACGCTCGCCAAGATGTCGGAAAAGTGGTTCTCCATGAATTTGAGCCCGAAGGGCTAAGCGAACTCAGCTCTAGTCTTTTCAGGAAAGCCCCGTTTTGCGGGGCTTTTTCTGTTTTAGGTGCCGTAAAAGGTCTGCGCCATATGGCGATGCAATTATCTTAAGCGCAAAGCGTACGACCTCATTCATCCTCTATTCAAACTGTTGGATTTAAAGCATAGTCCGGCGCATATGGAGGGACCCCAGTATGGTATCTGTAGTTAAAAAGATGGTTGCATCGCTATGTCTGGGCGGTGTGATGACAATGGTTTCGCCGCTGCTCGCAACATCCGCGTCGGCGGCAGAATTGCAGCGTTGTGCAAGTGAAGGCGGTATTTGCCGGCTGCCTTACCCGGCTGAAGTGGTCTATGGGACAGGCGGACGCAACACCTCTCGCTTTATCGATCGTCCGGAAGTGCCGTGCTCGAACCGCGTCTTTAACGATCCAGCACCGGGCAAGAAGAAGAGCTGCTCTTTCGTTGTCCGTGACCGTTACGACCGCCCCGGTCGTCCGGATCGCCCCGACCGTTATGATCGGGATCGCGATTGGCGGCCTTGCGCGAAGGAAGGCGGATATTGCGACTTCTACGGGCGCAAACGGGTTCGCTATGGCGCGAAAGGTCGCTTTATCGAACGGACTTTCCGTGACGGAGTCGATTGCGACAATTATTCGTTCGGAGATCCGGCACCGGGCAAAGGAAAAGCCTGCTACGTGCTGGATTAAGTTCAAGCATTATCTGACCCGAAGGCAGCCGTTTCAAGCTGCCTTCGTGAAGCATGTCTTTAATGCGCGGTCACAAGGCTATGAATGATCGAAAACATCGTGCGGGCGCCATCGGCTGCGGCAAGGATGGCCTGCTGCATTGGCCCTGCCGCGCAATCACCCGCGGCATAGACTCCCTTCAACGAAGTCTCATTCATCTCATTGCGCCACAGGCCCCCATCCTCGCGCAAATTGAGTGCCAGTCCCGTGACGATGGGTGCTTGGCTTTGAAATGGTCTGATCCATAGCGACTGGATATCCTCTCGACGACCGTCCTTGAGCATTATGCCGCCGATGGTGTGACCATCACCGCTAAGAACTTCTTTGATGGGCATTGTTACCAAATTGATCTCTGCGCGTGACAGATCTGACAGTTTATCGGCTGGTAGGTCAGCGCCATTGGTGAAGACGGTCAGGCGATTCGCCCAGTTCTTGAAGAAACCGGCGTGATCCAGCATTGCTGTTGTTTCCGCAAGTACACCCCAATGCTCGCCGCGATGCTCAAAGCCATCGCAGAAAGGGCAATGATGAACGCCGCGGACCCAGTTGTTCGCAAGGCCTTCAATGTCCGAAAGCTGGTCCATCACGCCAAGAGCGAGGAGAATTTTGGGCGCAGAAACAATGTCTCCATCGACCAATTCTACTGAGTAGCCCCCATCTGTTGGCCAGATCGCCTGGGCAAGACCGTCGCGATAGGTCACTGTGTCATAACGCGACAGCTCTCCACGCGACACCTTCCGAAATTCTTGTGGCAGAATCCCATCCCGCGACAGATAACTGTGCATGGCGGGAGCTTTCTGATTTCGAGGCTCGCCTCCGTCGATGACAAGCACTCTGCGCAGAGCGCGTCCTGCGATCAAGGCTGCGGAAAGCCCCGCAGGGCCACCGCCAATGATGATGGTCTCGTAATTTTGCATGATTGTTTATCCGGTCATTTGATAGCCGTTGACGATGGCGCGCCAGAGCTGTCTGCACGAACCTCCTCGGCAGGACATCAAGCGGGTTAAAATGGACATGGCACACCATAAGTTACATGATATCCTCGAGTCAATAGTCATGTAACTTACGGTGTGTCAAATTGCTTTCTGACAGGAAATGTTCGATAAACGGGTCAGTCCTATCAGGCAGATATAAAGAGTGAACGCATATGAGGCAGGATAGTCGGCTCTCTCGCATGTTGCATGTTTTGATCCACATGGATCATCATGATGGCGCGATGACGTCTGAAGAAATTGCAGCGATGCTGGATACCAATTCGGTGGTGATCCGACGCACGATGGCAGGGTTACGTAAAGAGGGCTATGTGCATTCAGAGAAGGGGCACGGAGGCGGCTGGACACTGGCGCGGCCACTCGACCAGCTGACACTTTTGGACATTTACCGCGCGGTCGGGGAACCTTCTATTTTCGCTGTCGGCCCCGCCTATGACATGCCCGGTTGCGTTATAGAACAAGCGGTTAATAAAAAGCTTGAAAGTGTCTTCAAGGAAGCAGAGCAACTGCTTTTGAGCCGATTGCAGGGTGTGACCCTTGCGGATATTGCGCAGAATTTTTCTGCGGGCATGGCAGCGAACGGCCATGCAGCTAAAACAAAAAAGACATTTGATTAATGGCGCAACGGAACATCAGTTGCTGGGTCGGTGATTGCTCCCACGCGGAGCAGATTCTCACACTTTGATGACCATGACGAAAGCACGATGTGGCCATCGCCGCGCCTCGTAAATCGATGCGATGTGCATCGGTTGCCAAACATAATGCTCCCAAAACGGCATTCAGCCTCGGTTCATGATCACAGCGGTAACGCTTCTGTGAAGTTGCCGCAATTTGCCTCTATTCGCATTCCAGCATGTGCGGAATCGGAAGCAGGCCCTTTTGCTTATCAGTTCTGCCTTCCAGAAGGAGAAGGATATATGTCTATTCGTTCCAAGCTTCGCACTACTGTTGCGATCCCGGTGATATCGGTCTGTGTTCTGGCGCAGCCATCTTTCGCGGATAGGCTGTCGCAGTCCTATCAAGTGGCTCAGGAAAACAGCGAGGAGCAAGCGCCGCAGGAACAGCCCGTTGAACAGCCACAGGCAGAAGGCGAGCGTCCTTCTGAGGAAGGTCAGGGGCATCGTCAGGCTGAGGAGCAGAAGCAGGCTGAACGTGCGGAAGCGCAGCGCCAGGAAATAGAAAAGCAGCAGGCGGAAAAGGCAGAGGCTGCAAGGCAGGCTGAAGAACGCAAGGCGGCTGAAGCGGAAACGCAGCATCAGGCGGTTGAACAGAAAAAGGCCGAAGAAGAAGCTGCCGCACAGCAGAAGGCGGCAGAACAGGCACAGCGTAAAGCTGAGCAGGAAGCAGCGGAACGCCAGGCTGAGACGAAGGCTGCTGCCGACGAAGCTGAAAAGCAGGCTGTCGAGCAAAAGAAGGCGGCAGAGCAAGAGACGCAGCGCCAAGCCCAAGAGAAGAAGCCTGCATCGGAAGAAAGCGCGCCGAAAGGCGAGGCTGAACCAGAACAACAGGTTCCTGCCCACAAGAAGCCAGCAGCGAAGACGCCCGATGCAAACGATGCATCGGAAGAGACCACGAAGGAGCCTGCGGAACGGCCAAAGAAGAGGCCCGCTCCTGCCGACGATGCACAGGCCCAGAAGCCATCGCCACAGCCGGAATCTGCACCTGTTTCGGTGCAACCGACCGAACCGCAGACCGGCGAAACGAACCCCGTTCAGCCATCCGAAAAGCCTCCCGTCAAAGAACCGCGTGGAAAGCAAAAGCGCGAGCCGTCGCCGGTAGAACAGCAACCAGCGGAGGAGCCGCAGGAGGCTGAGAAGAAGCGAGAGCCTGTTCCTGCAATCGTCGACGAGCGTTCCGCGGCAGAAAAGGAAGCGATCGCGAAAGATCCGTCGAAGACGGACGAAACGGTGGTTCTTCCGGTCGAGAACGGTGCTGCGATTCTCGACAGCGACAAGGATGCCGACAATAGCGGTGGCAATCAGGCTCGCGAGGAACGTCGCAAGCAGCGTGGACAACAGCGCGAAGCCGAAGCCTCAGCGCCGCCCCCCGCAGACGACGCATCCGCTCAGGTTGCTATTCCTGCAGAAATCAAAGCCGATCTTCCCAAGAAGATTGAAGCCAATCTGAAGGAAAAGGGAAAGCGCGTCGACGAAGCACCCGCTTTCGTTGTCCCGGAAACCACAAACATTGTGAACAACACCGTTGTTAACAACACGGTCGTCAATAACACGACAGTCAACAATGTGACGAACAACGTCAGCAATGTGAAAGTGCTTGAAGAAATCGACAACCGCGTTGTTATGAATGTGGGAGATCGAATTTTTGTGCGCGGCGATGACCGCCCACGTCTGCGCCGCAACGCTGAAGAAGCCTATTATGATGAGCTTCCGCGCGGCCGCACGCGCGAAACGATTGTGCGCCCCGGCGGCTATCGCGTGGTGACTGTTTATGATCGTTATGGTGATGTTGTGCAACGTTCCCGTATTGATCGCGACGGCAACGAATATCTCATGGTCTACGCACCCGACTATGAAGATACACCCCGTGCAGCTATTGCCGATGTCGGCTACGAGCTACCGCCGATGCGTCTCACAATTCCTGTCAGCGATTATATCATTGACGTCACAGACGACCGCGACCGCGATTTCTATGACTTCCTGGCCATGCCTCCGGTAGAACGGGTTGAACGCGTCTATACGATTGACGAGGTGCGTCATTCGGCACGTCTGCGCGATAAGGTGCGCCGCATTGATCTGGACACCATCCACTTTGCCACCGGGAGCGCGGAAGTCTCGCTTTCACAGGCCAAGACGCTGCGCAAAGTGGCTGATGCCATGCAGAAGGTTCTTTCCAAGGACCCGGGTGAAACCTTCTTCATCGAAGGCCACACGGATGCTGTCGGCTCTGATCGATCGAACCTCGTTCTCTCCGACAAGCGCGCAGAGTCAGTCGCAAGCCTGCTAACGGAAGTCTATGATATTCCTGCCGAAAATCTAGTCACGCAGGGCTATGGTGAGCGCTTTCTGAAGATCAAGACCGACGGGCCAGAGCAGGAAAACCGCCGTGTTACCATTCGCCGAGTGACACCGCTGGTCAGGCCGGTGGCGCAGCGCTAACGCCTGCGCATTTTAAAACTCTCAGGCCGCAACCACTGCGGCCTGAGAGACAAACGCTTAATCTCCCAGCACCTGTTTGTCGTCGCCATCCCTGGAGCGGACAAGCTCTTCCTTGATCTGTCGGAGAACATGCGCGGAGCGGTTACGGTCTGCATAGGCAACCATGTTTGCCAGAATGTCGATTGTGGCCAGATAGGCGTAGCGGGTGGATGTGGGACGGAAGATATTTTTGCCTTCGTCCAGATCAATTGCAATCAACACATCGGAAGCCTGTGCGACAGGCGAATTGCTCTGCGTTATCGCAATGGTGGGAATGGCCCGGGCGCGCAGCAAATTCATGCAATTCACCAGCTCTCGATCTCGCCCTGTAATCGATGAGCCGATGACAACCGTTCCCGGCTGCGCAGCAGCTGAGAGCATGTGGTTCATGCTGTGGTCCGTCGATGCATTGATGCGACAACCGAGGCGGAACAACCGGTTGTGGAGTTCATTGGCAATCATGGCTGAGTTGCCCGTCGCGCCGAAGGCCTGAATAAACTCAGCCCCACGGATCAGGTGGGCGGCCCGTTCTATTGCGGCGAGATCGAGTTGCCGGTGTAACTGGAAGAGCGCATTTTGCGCCTTGGTTATAATGTCTTCGGCGACTTCTTCCACCGAGCTGGTCTCGGTTTCCGGCATCAGATAGCGCAATCCGACATAGGTTATCTTTGCCAGTTGCACCTTGAAGTCGGAATAACCCTGACAGCCTATCCGCCGGCAAAACCGTGTTACGGTTGGCGGAGAAACGCCTGCCTTCTCCGCCAGTTCACCAATCGAGGAATTGACGACAAAATCGACATTTTCCAGCACCACGGCTGCGAGCTTTTTTTCGAGACCGGAAAGTTTGCCTTCCTTGTCCGACAATGCGTGAATGACGTCCATTGGAACTCCGGTCGAGAAGGAAACAGCGCTTTGCGGTCTCTTTTCCATATCCCTGCTGATGAAAAATAATTACATGACTATGGAAATTTTCCACGTTCTGATCAATGGTTATCTCTCACACGAGGTTAATCAAGAAAATAATATACACCGTCGACAACAATCGCGCACCGTACCCGAAGAGGCAATCCATGACGTTCCCTTGGCCAGAAGCAGGCACGCCTGTTGAAAATATCCCGACCCCAATGCCCATCATCGATGAAGACCGTATGGCCTCGAATATTGCGCGCGCGCAGGCTTATTTCGACCAGCACGGGAAGGCTTTTCGTCCGCATATCAAAACGCACAAGATACCTTCCATCGCAAGGCTACAGCTTGAAGCGGGCGCCAAAGGCATCAATTGCCAGAAGATCACCGAGGCGGAGGTTTTTGCCGAGGCCGGTTTCGATGACATTCTGATAACCTACAATATTCTCGGAGCTGCAAAGCTCGCGCGGTTGAAAGTGCTCAATGCGAAAATCGGCGCTTTAAAAGTGACTGTCGATAGTGAAGTCACGATCAAGGGACTTGCTGAAATCTTTGATGCCGAGCGACCGCTGACGGTGCTGGTGGAATGCGACACAGGTGGCAAGCGATGCGGTGCCCAGACGCCGGATGCCGTTGTGGCATTGGCTGAAGTGATCTCCGCCAAGCCCGGTCTTCGTTTTGCAGGCATCCTGACTTACCCGGCGGCGGGAGGCGCGGCGCAAGTCGAAAATTTCATCGTCGAGACGATGGAAAAGCTGGCCGCGAAAGGAATAGATTGCCCGATCCGGTCGAATGGCGGCTCGCCGGACCTCTATTCCGCGCATCTCGTACCGTCAGCGACTGAACACCGCGCTGGCACCTATGTCTATAACGACCGCAGCATGGTTAGGGCAGGGCACTGCACCAATGAGAATCTTGCCATGCATATTCTTGCAACTGTAGTTTCCAGACCCGCGCCGGGCAGGGCCGTGCTGGATTGCGGTTCCAAAGCTCTGACATCGGACCTGCTTGATTTTGTTGACCATGGTGTTATCGAAGGCTTTGAGGGCGCGCGGATTGTTTCCCTTTCGGAAGAGCACGGTGTGGTCGATCTGACGGATTGCAAACAAGATTTCGCGCCGGTGCGGGCTGTTGTTCGGGTCATCCCCAATCACACGTGTGTCGTCAGCAACCTGTTCGATCGCATTGTTTTTCATCGTGACGGTGTGGTGACTCGTGTTGAAGATGTTGCCGCACGTGGGACCGTTTGGTGAACTGTGCGCCAATGGTGGCGTGAAATGACGGCCTAACGCTGAAAAAAGTGCGCGGAAAACATGAAAAAGGAGCCGAATTTTTCGGCTCCTTTTTCATCTGATAAGTAAATTTATATCACATGGAGCATTGAGAGCCGCCTGAAAGGCATTGAATGGGCATGCATTTTCCGCTCATCATCGCGGTGTATCCGCCGCCGCTTCATGAAAATCAATTTCATAACTTTTCATCTTAACGCCGACGGCGCAGTTCATTGCGCGATATCCTGTTGACATGGACATTATTCGACGCATTATCAAGAAAATAAATTACAAAAATAATCAAAGGGCGAACACGAGGCGGAGACCACCATCATATCCCGATTTCAATTGTTGCGTCGGCATTGTCGCCGGTCTGCGTGAACTGTTTTTGCGACGCGACGTGAGTGACAAACCTGAAACGAGCGCGCGCACGGGCGTCGAGTTTTCCGCGCGAACAGATGCCGACACGACTTTTGATCAAGCCATACACCTGGAACCATACCATGCGCATATTCACGGCCTCGATGGCTACGGAAACAAATACGTTTTCACCCGTTCCAACGGATATGGAGGCGTTTAAGGCAGCCTTTTACGCCAAGCCCGGCGAGCACCCGGAAACGCCGACCTTGTGTTCATCCGTTGTGCCGATTTTGCGCCGTCGCGGCAAAGCTGAGGGCTTTACCGTTGTCGAAGGCACCTCGTGCTGGGCCGAGCCTGCGGGTCTCATTCAACGCCAGACCTATGAGACATTGCGCGATACCATACTGGCTGAACTGAAGGCCGCGCTTCCCTTGAATGCGGTTGTTCTCGGACTGCATGGCGCGATGGTGGCGCAGGGCTACGATGATCCGGAAGGGGACTTTCTGGAAAAAGTACGCGCAGTTGTCGGCCCTGATGTTCTGATCGCGGCGGAATTTGATCCCCATAGTCACCTAACTGCAAAACGTGTGGCCAATCTCGACGTCATGGCAACGTTTCTGGAGTTCCCGCATACGGATTTCGAAGAGCGCGGAGAACATGTCGTTGATCTGGCTCTCCGGACTCTGCGTGGGGAAATCGAGCCTGTCATTTCGACCTTCGATTGCCGCATGATCACCATTTATCCCACCAATCGCGAGCCAATGCGGTCTTATGTGGATCGCCTTGTGGCCCTGCAGGGCAAGAATGGCATCCTTTCCATTTCCGTAATCCATGGTTTCATGGCTGGCGACACGCCCGACATGGGGACACGGATTATCGTGGTTACCGATAATGACAAAGCCAAAGGCGACGAGCTTGCGCGTCAACTGGGCCATGAACTGTACCGTATGCGAAAGCTTACGGCCATGGAGATGCTTGATACGGAAACCGGTCTGGATCGCGTCCTGGAACGTCGCGCCAGTGACCCATCGCGTCCCGTTGTTGTTTCCGATATCTGGGACAATCCGGGCGGGGGCGTGGCGGGCGACGCTACCTATATTCTGCGCCGCATGTTGGAGCGCAAGCTCGACAATTTCGCGGTAGCCACCATCTGGGATCCTGTCGCGGTGGCTTTCTGTCATGCGGCAGGCGAGGGGGCTGAGCTCGAAATCCGTGTCGGTGGAAAGTCGTCATGGCAAGGCGGCGAGCCGCTCGATCTGCGTGTGACCATCGAGAAGGTCGTGGACGCAGGCTGGCAAAGCTTTCGCAACAGCCGGGTCAATCTGGGACGTGTCGCGGTAATCCGTCCTGTCGGAACACAGATCGATATCATTCTGATTACCAGCCGCTCACAGACCTATGAGCCGGACATCTTCTCCAATCTGGGGATCGATTTTGCGCGAAAGGATTTCCTTGTCGTCAAATCGACCAACCACTTTCAGGCCGGTTTCCAGCCTGTCGCCTCGGAGATTGTCTATATAGCGGCTCCAACTTCGTACCCGACCAATCCAGCGGTCACACCATATCGGAAAGCAAGTCTGGAACTCTGGCCACGGGTCGCCGACCCGCTCGGGCTGGACTAACCACAGCGAACACTCAGTCGGTTCGATTACATAAAAGGGGAGTAACCATGAAAAAACGTTTTCTGCTGGGGGCTACTGCAGCACTTCTATGTTCAAGCGTGATGGCTTTCGCGCAATCGTCGGATGGCGTTCTGACCATCGCAACCATCGGCGAGCCGCCAACACTGGATGCGATGCAGACCCCAACCGATATTGTCCTGACGATTGACCAGCATATTTTTGAGACGCTTTATACCTATGATGAACAGTGGAAGTCGGTTCCGTTGCTCGCTGCTGGCATGCCGGAAATCTCCGAAGATGGTTTGACTTACAAGATTTCCTTGAGAGAAGGTGTGAAGTTCCACGATGGCAGCGATTTTGACTCCAAGGACGTCGTCGCATCCTTGAAGCGATGGATGGAAATCAATTCCAAGGGCAAGCAGGTTGCTGGCATCGTAGAAAGCCTGAGCGAAGATGGCGACCGTGCGGTCATCATCAAACTCAAGTCGCGCTATGCGCCATTGCTGGCGACCTTGTCGCAAGCGTCGATCATCATTCCGTCCGAGACTATTGCCGACACGCTGACGCAGTTCGTCGGCACCGGCCCCTATGCGCTCAAGGAGCGCAAGCCCGATCAGTATACGCAGCTCGTGCGCTTTGACGACTATAAGTCTCCGGAAGGCGAGCCGAGCAATTATGCGGGCAAACGCGAGGCCATTGCCAAGGAACTGCGCTTTGTGCCCGTTCCCGATGCCAACACCCGCGTTGAAGGACTGATTTCCGGACAGTTTGATTTCGCAGACTCGCTTCCCGTCAGCGCCTATGAGCGTGTTGAAGCAAGCGGGAAGGCCAAACCAGTCATCTTCAAGAACTCGGGCTGGGCCTCCATGAATATCAACATGAAGGAAGGCGCGCTCGTCAAAAAGGAACTGCGTCAGGCGGTTCAGGCCGCGCTCAATGCATCCGACATGATGCTCGCAGCTTTCTCCGATGACCGTTTTTACAGCGTCGATGGCTCCATCTTCCCTGAAGGGTCGTTCTGGCACACTGAAGCCGGCGTGGCCCGCTATGGCGAAGGCGACCCTGAAACAGCTGCCAAGCTCCTGAAGGATGCCGGATATGATGGCACGCCGATCCGGCTCTTGACCAGCCGTCAATATGAGTTCCATTACAAGATCGGTGAGGTGGCGAAAGTCTATCTTGAAGCGGCAGGCTTCAAGGTTGATATGCAGGTTGTCGACTGGGCTACGCTGACGACGCGTCGCGCCGATCCGAAGGAATGGGATATCTTCATCACCCATTCGAATTTCCCAGGCGATCCGACAACGATCAACACCATCACGGATACATATCCGGGCTGGTATGTGTCGGACCAGAAAGCCAAAGCCGTCGCCACCTATATGGATGCGACGACCGATGAAGCAAAGCAGGAGGCGTGGGCAGGCATCCAGACCGTCATCTATGATGACGCACCGCTCTATAAGGTCGGCAATTTCAATGCAGTTTCCGGTGTTGCGGATGGGGTTGCCGGTTATACGCCAACCTACTGGCCGCATTTCTGGAATGTAGTCCCGAAGAAGTGAGGCAGACCATGTCGAGGATCGCCCGGGCACTGTTGCACCGCTTGATAGGCATGGCCGTCGTGCTTGCCCTTGTCGTGACAGTTGTATTCGTCATTGTCCGGGTTACGCCAGGCGATCCCGCTGCCGTCATGCTGGGGTCTGACGCGACCCCGCAGGACATTGCAGATTTGAGAGCACGGATGGGGCTGGATGCGCCCCTTCTGGTGCAATACGGCCAGTTCGTGCTGGGCATTTTCCAAGGCGATCTTGGTCAGTCCATCTTTCTCAACCAGCCGGTGACGAAAGCCCTTGCTTCGCGTGCGGAGCCGACATTCTTTCTCACGCTGTTCTCCATATTGATCGCGGTGCTGATCGCCTTGCCGGTCGGGGTTTTCTCAGCCGTGAAACGAGGAACCTTCTTCGATCAGACTGTAGTCGTGCTGACCATGGTGGCTGCAAGCGTGCCAAGTTTCTGGTTGGGCTTGCTCCTTATCCAGATTTTCGCGGTTCAATATGGCTGGTTCCCGGCATCCGGTTATGGTGGTCCCGACACGAGCTTTCTGGAACGCCTGCACCATCTGATCTTGCCTGCCGTGGCGCTTGGCGTGGTCAATTCCGCACTCATCACCCGCTTTACCCGGGCAGCCATGCTTGATGTGCTGGGGGACGATTATGTGCGTACGGCGCGGGCAAAGGGCGCCACCGAAGGCCGCGTGATCCTGAAGCATGCCTTCAAGAATGCACTTGTACCCATCATCACCGTCATTGGACTTTCCATCGCAATGCTGGTCGCGGGGGCGGTCGTTACGGAGACGGTATTCGGTCTGCCGGGCATTGGAAATCTGGTGGTATCGGCGGTGCTGCGCCGCGACTATCCGGTGATCCAAGGAACGCTGTTGGTCGTGGCCGCTATCTATGTGCTGATCAATTTTGTGGTCGATATGCTCTATATTCTCGTAGATCCGAGGGTACGCCTGTGACGCTCGCTTCTTTCTCCATGCCCTTTGCGTCGGGCTTTCGACGTCTGTTCGGCAATCGGGCGATCTTGCTCGGTGCGCTGATCCTGCTCGCCGTGGTGCTGGCAGCTATTCTCGCACCTTGGGTTGCGCCTTATGCTCCGAACAAACTTTCTATCGTGAACAAGCTTCAGGGCCCTTCCTGGAAGCATATTTTCGGCACTGATGAATTCGGACGCGATATTTTCTCGCGCGCGATCTTTGCAGGACGCGTTTCGCTGCTCGTCAGTCTTGGCGTGGTTGTAATCTCGACCGTTCTGGGCGTCATACTCGGCGTAACGGCCGGATATTTCCGCAAGCTGGATACGCCTATCTCCAGACTGCTCGACGCGATGATGTCCTTCCCGGATATTCTGCTTGCGATTGCGCTTGTTGCAGCACTTGGCCCTTCGTTGATGACCGTTATCATTGCGCTTGGGATCACCTATGCGCCACGCCTTGCGCGTATCGTCCGCGGCTCGACATTGGTGATCCGCGAGATGCCCTATATCGAGGCGGCAATTTCGCTGGGACTTCCCACCTGGCAGATATTGTTGCGTCATGTCCTGCTCAATCTGGCCTCTCCCATTCTGGTACAGGCAACATTCGTCTTCGCATCGGCAATGCTGGCAGAGGCAAGCCTGTCGTTCTTAGGCGTTGGCGTTTCGGCGGATATGCCGACCTGGGGAACCATGTTGGCATCGGGACGGGAATATATGAACAACGCGCCTTGGCTCATGCTGTTTCCCGGCCTTGCCATCGTCTTCTCCGTCCTCTCGCTGCAACTTGTCGGCGATGGCCTGCGCGATCTGGTTGATCCGCGTCTCGCGAAGGAAAGCTGACCATGCATCTAGAGTCCAGCAGTGATACCCGCCCGGTTTTATTGGTTGAGAACCTCACGACCTCGTTCAAGACCGCAGAGGGTTGGCGGCCCGTCATCCGCGATATCAATTTCCATGTGAATGCTGGCGAGACGGTTGCCATTGTCGGCGAAAGCGGATCAGGAAAAAGTGTCACCGCGCTTTCCACGATGCGATTGCTGCCGCCTGCAAAATCAAAGTCAGAAGGCCGAATTCTGCTCAATGGGCGCAATCTTCTGCAAGTATCGGAAGCGGAAATGCGTTCGGTGCGCGGCGGCTCCATAGGCATGATCTTTCAGGAACCGATGACATCGCTCAATCCCGTCTTCACGATTGGCAATCAATTGGCCGAGGCTTTGGTGCTTCATCAAAAACTGAGTTGGAAGCAGGCTGAAGAGGAAGCTGTTCGCCTCATGGAGCGCGTTCGCATTCCAGCAGCCCGATCCCGCTTGAAAGAATATCCGCATAAATTTTCCGGTGGCATGCGCCAGCGGGTAATGATTGCGATGGCGCTTGCGTGCCGCCCAAAGCTTCTGATCGCCGATGAACCGACGACAGCGCTGGACGTGACAATACAGGCCGAAATCCTCCATCTCATTCGTGAATTGCAGCAGGAAGAGAACATGGCCGTTCTCTTCATCACGCATGATATGGGCGTGGTTGCAGAGGTCGCAGATCGCACAGTGGTCATGTTCCGTGGCGATATGGTCGAGACTGGTCGTACGGAAGAACTCTTTGCTGCGCCGAGAGAAATATACACAAAATCTCTGCTCGCTTCCATTCCCCGGTTGAGAACCATGGGAGACGCAACGGCTCCAAAACGGTTCCCGGCAGTCGATCCGAAAACCGGACAAGCTGCCGAGGGCTCGCAGACAAAGCCCCTGCCTGCGGATCGAGCACCGCTTCTCGAAGCCACCAATATTGTGGTTCGGTTTGAACTTCCAAACGGTCGCATTCACGCCGTTGAAGATGTTTCTTTCGACCTTCGCCCCGGAGAGACACTGGCACTCGTAGGAGAATCCGGTTGCGGGAAATCGACAACCGGTCGCACGATCATGCGTCTGCTGCAGCCGACATCTGGAAGTATCGTCATTGATGGACAGGACGTGACCAAGCTTGGTGCGTCGCAGTTGCGCGAAATGCGGCGCAATGCGCAGATGATTTTCCAGGACCCTTTTGCCTCGCTCAATCCGCGCATCCGCATTGGCGCGGCGATTGCCGAACCCATTCTGGCCCACAAGATGATGGGCAAAGGCGAAGCGAGGGCGCGGGTTGCAGAACTGCTGGAGCAGGTAGGGCTTTCGGCTTCGGTTGCAGACCGCTTTCCGCATGAATTTTCAGGCGGACAAAGACAAAGAATTTCCATCGCGCGCGCTTTGGCGTTGAAGCCAAAGCTGATCGTCGCGGATGAGGCGGTGTCGGCGCTCGATGTTTCGGTCAAGGCGCAAGTGGCCAATCTCCTGCTTGATTTGCAGGAGCAGCATGATCTTGCCTATCTCTTCATCAGCCATGACATGGCTGTCGTTGAGCGGATCAGCCACCGCGTGGCAGTGATGTATCTCGGCGAAATTGTCGAGATTGGTCCGCGCGAAGCGATCTTTGGCAACCCCCAGCACCCATATACGCGCCGTCTTATAGAGGCCGTCCCTATTCCCGACCCGGCTTCACGAGGACTGGTGCGCCCGGAACTTGGCGAAGAAACTAAAAGCCCATTGCGACCGCTCGATTATGTTCCGCCGAAACGCAACTATATCGAAGTTTCTCCTGGGCATTTGGTGCAGGATTTCACGGAATGGGGCGGACGCTTATCTGCTGCGTGAATGATAGCGACCTCAATCGTTGAATAAGGAGCATGACATATGAACAACGAAAAACTGATCCGTTACGAGACGGCTGACAATCAGGCAGGCGGTCAGCGCCGCCCTTTTGCAAAAGCGGTTCGGGCCGGCGATTTCGTTTATGTCTCCGGACAGGTGCCAACGCTCAACGGTGAGGTGGTGGTGGGCAATATCGTTGCCCAGACCGAGCAGGTGATCACCAACATCAAGGACGTGCTGGCTCTCGCGGACTGTACTTTGGCTGATGTCGTGAAGGTGAATGTCTGGCTGGATGATGCGCGCGATTTCTCCAGCTTCAATGCTGTGTTCCAAAAGCACTTTATCGACCATCCGCCAGCGCGTTCCACGGTGCAATCGCCATTGATGGTCGACGCCAAGGTGGAAATGGACGTCATCGCCTATAAGCCGTTGGCATAAACGATAGTAATCTTCGGCAAGACAATCTTGATTTGGCTTGCCGAAATATCCGTCAGTTGTGATCCAATACCCGCGACAGGCGCAAGGCAGCCAGCGTGCAGATTGCACCGGATATCAGATACCCGCCGATGAAAATTATCCCAAGGCTGCTTGCAAGGCCAAGAGCGACGAGCGGGGCAAAAGCTGCTCCGACGAGCCAGGCAAGATCCGATGTCAGTGCCGCACCGGTATAGCGATAATACTGCGTGAAACGGGAGGAGACCGCACCAGAAGACTGGCCGAATGTCAGCCCCAATACGCCGAAACCAATCAGGATATAAGCATCTTGTCCCGCGCTGCCCGCATCGAGAAGGAAGGGCGCGGAGAAGCTGAATATCGCGATGATGATGGCGCCGACCATCAATTCGCTGCGTCGTCCGATGCGATCGGCGACAAAGCCCGACAAGATGATGCCGATGACGCCGATTGCAGCGCCAGCTACCTGCACCCAGAGGAAACGTTCTGCCGGCTGCGTTCCTGAAAGGACAACCCAACTGAGTGGAAAAATCGTCACAAGATGGAACATGGCGAAGCTTGCCAGCGGCACGAATGCGCCGAGCAGGACGTCGATGCTATGCTTGCTCAGCATTTCAAACACCGGTCGCGGCTGCAATTCCTGCGCTTCCATGGCTGCGCCGAATTCACTGCTCGCAACGATGCGAAGGCGCGCAAAGAGCGCGACTACATTGATCGCGAAGGCAACGAAGAATGGATAGCGCCAACCCCAAGCGAGAAAGTCTGCTTCGCTGAGATTATGTACGAAATAGGCGAAGAGAATGCTGGCGAGCGCAAAGCCGATAGGCGCTCCCAATTGTGGTATCATTGCATACCAGCCCCGTTTATTCTGGGGCGCACTCAGGCTGAGCAGCGAAGCCAGACCATCCCAGGCACCGCCAAGGGCGAAGCCTTGGCCCAATCGGAACAGGGCAAGCAGGAACACGGCCCAATAACCGATCGTCTCATAGCCGGGCAAGAACGCGATAGAAGCGGTTGAGCCTCCCAAAATAACGAGGGCGAGCGTGAGTTTTGTTCCTCGTCCGTAATGGCGGTCAATCCACATGAAGATGAAGGACCCCACCGGACGCGCAATGAATGCGAGCGAGAAGACGGCAAATGACATCAATGTCGCCGACACCGCATCAGGCGCGAACGGGAAAATCAGCTTGGGGAAAACCAGAATGGACCCGAGCCCATAAACGAAAAAATCGAAGAATTCGGATGTGCGACCGATGACGACACCGATGGCGACGTTCCCCGGAGACAAGGGTTTTCCGTCGCTGTGGATGCGTCGCGCGTCTTGTTCAAGACCTGTCGATGTCGGCGTGGCGGACGAACTCATGAAACTCTCCGAGGGAAACGTATCATGTGCTTTATGATGTCGCACGGTGGCACGATATCAAGGAACAGGGCAAAAAAAAAGCAGATATAGTTGCTTAAAAGCTCCTTTGCCGTGAAAATTTCATAAACTGAAAAATGGGTCTTCCCGAAATGCGATTGTGCCTTATCATGATTAAAGGAACAGAATGTAGGTCGGGTTTAACATGGACGCATTCTTTAGTTTCATACGAAATACGATACTGGCCTCACTTTTTTTGGGGCTGGCCGGGTGTAATATGGTCGTCATGTCCCCGTCAGGAGACATTGCAGCCCAGCAGCGGGACCTTATCGTCATATCGACGATCCTGATGCTGATCATTATTGTGCCGGTTATTTTCCTCACGCTTTTCTTTGCGTGGCGATACAGGCAATCCAATAGTGCAGCTAAATACGATCCTGAATGGCATCATTCCACCGCGCTGGAAGTGGTTATCTGGACCGCGCCCTTGCTCATTATCATTGCATTGGGTGCGATTACATGGGTCAACACGCATAAGCTTGACCCCTACAGGCCGCTGGACAGAATAGACAGCACACGACCGGTCGAGGCGGGAACAAAGCCGCTGACGGTGGAGGTTGTGGCGCTCGACTGGAAGTGGCTGTTCTTCTATCCGGAGTACGGTGTGGCCACAGTCAACGAGATGGCGGCCCCCGTCGACAGGCCGATTGATTTCAAGATCACCGCCTCGTCTGTAATGAATTCCTTTTATATTCCAGCACTTGCGGGCATGATTTACGCTATGCCCGGAATGCAGACACGACTGCACGCGGTGATCAATAAGGCTGGTGAATATGAAGGTTTCTCATCGAACTACAGCGGTGAAGGCTTTTCACATATGCGCTTCCAGTTTCACGGTCTCGATGATTCCGGCTTCGACACTTGGATCAGTCAGGTCAAGCAGAACGGAACCGCGCTGAACCGCGATACCTATTTGAAGCTCGAAAAGCCCAGTGTCCGGGAGCCCGTTCGATATTTTGGGGCAGTCGAAAACGGGCTTTTTCAAGCCATATTAAATATGTGCGTTCGTTCCGGCCAGATGTGCATGAGCGACATGATGCATATTGATCGAATGGGCGGCGGTGGCATCGACAGTCGTGAAAACAAGGCGAAGCTTGAACACGACAATCGATATAGCCAAGACGAAACACAATCGGGCGGGGCGGTCGTTCCAGCCACCCCGGACGCAAAACAGGAGCAGGGCCATGACATGCACAACATGCCTTGAAGCTGAATTGCGCCTCAGTCCTACATACAAGACCACACAGTTGGAAAAGCGGCGATCGCTTCAGATATAACTTCGGGAATGTTCTATCATGATTGGCGGAAACAGTCCTACGAGTATGATTTTCGGGCGTCTCTCTCTTGAGGCGATACCCTATCACGAACCCATCCTTTTGCTGACCTTCATCGTGGTAGCAATTGGTGGGATCGCCATTGTTGGGTTGATTACCTATTTCAAGCTGTGGGGTTATCTCTGGCACGAGTGGTTCACCAGCGTGGACCACAAGAAGATCGGCATCATGTATGTCGTTCTGGCCTTGGTCATGCTTTTGCGTGGCTTTGCGGATGCGATCATGATGCGTATCCAGCAGGCTATCGCCTTTAATGGTTATGAGGGCTATTTGCCGCCCCATCACTACGATCAGATATTTACCGCCCATGGCGTGATCATGATCTTCTTCATGGCCATGCCATTCGTGACGGGCCTGATGAACTATGTGGTGCCGCTTCAGATCGGCGCGCGGGACGTGTCTTTTCCGTTTCTCAATAATTTCTCATTCTGGATGACGACCGGCGGCGCAATCATCATCATGATGTCGCTTTTTGTTGGAGAGTTTGCCCGCACGGGCTGGCTGGCTTATCCACCCTTGTCCGGTATTGATTACAGTCCCGATGTCGGGGTCGATTATTATATATGGGGCTTGCAGGTTGCGGGGGTCGGCACTACCCTGTCGGGCATCAATTTGATAGCCACAATCGTGAAGATGCGCGCGCCGGGCATGTCGTTCATGAAGATGCCGATATTCACCTGGACGTCTTTGTGCACCAACATTCTCATTGTGGCAACGTTCCCCATTCTCACTGCAACGCTCGCACTGCTATCCCTGGACCGTTATGTAGGGACAAACTTCTTCACCAACGATCTTGGTGGCAATCCGATGATGTATATCAACCTCATCTGGATATGGGGGCACCCGGAAGTCTACATTCTCGTTCTGCCTGCATTCGGCATTTTCTCCGAGGTGGTGGCGACATTCTGCGGCAAGCGCCTGTTCGGTTACGCTTCAATGGTCTATGCGACCTGCGTTATCATGATCCTCTCCTATCTCGTGTGGCTGCATCACTTCTTCACCATGGGGTCGGGCGCGTCTGTCAATGCGTTCTTCGGCATAACGACGATGATCATCTCCATCCCCACGGGCGCGAAGATGTTCAACTGGCTCTTCACGATGTATCGGGGACGCATCCGCTATGAAGTGCCGATGCTATGGACGTTAGGGTTCATGGTGACATTCGTGATCGGCGGCATGACTGGCGTGATGCTCGCCATTCCACCTGCGGATTTCGTGTTGCATAATTCGCTCTTTCTCATTGCGCATTTTCATAATGTGATTATTGGTGGCGTTGTCTTCGGACTCATGGCGGGACTTGTCTACTGGTGGCCGAAGGCCTTCGGATATAAACTCGATCCATTCTGGGGCACCATGAGCTTCTGGTTCTGGCAGATCGGCTTTCTTTTTGCTTTCATGCCGCTCTACGTTCTGGGCCTTAAAGGCGTTACGCGCCGCGTCAGCCAGTTTGAAGATCCATCGTTGCAGATATGGTTTGTTCTGGCTGCCTTTGGAGCGTTTCTGATTGCGCTCGGCATTGCATCCTTTCTCATTCAGCTGGTGGTCAGCTATTTGAAGCGGGAACAACTGCGCGATCTGACTGGCGATCCATGGGGCGGACGGACGCTTGAGTGGTCAACATCATCACCGCCGCCGGACTATAACTTTGCTTTCACCCCTGTCGTGCATGATCACGACAGCTGGTATGACATGAAAAATCGCGGCTACGAGCGCCCGCTTACTGGCTATCGCCCCATCCATATGCCGCTCAATACGGGTGCTGGCGTAGTTCTTGCCGGGTTGAGCGTCGTTCTTGCGGTTGCCTTGATCTGGTACATCTGGTGGCTGGCGATTGTGTCTTTCGTTGCTTTGCTGTTCGCCGCGATCGGGCACACATTCAATTATAAGCGTGACTTCTATATCCCCGCTGAAGCGGTGACGGCGACAGAAGATGCACGTTCAAAACTTCTCGCTGAACAGGTCGCACCATGACAGAAACACATCTGGACCAAACCGAGAAGCCGCAGTTTTATCTGACGGAAGAGCATCATCCGGAAAACAGCACCATGCTGGGCTTCTGGCTCTATCTGATGAGCGACTGCCTGATCTTTGCTGTTCTCTTTGCTACCTATGGCGTGCTTGGTCGCAACTACGCTGCCGGACCGTCGCCGGCAGACCTGTTTGACCTTAATCTGGTGGCAATCAACACTGCAATGCTGCTTTTGTCATCCATCACATATGGTTTCGCCATGCTGCAGATGCAGCGCGATGACAAGACGGCAACGCTGTTCTGGTTGGGCATTACCGGCATTTTCGGCGCATTGTTTCTTGCAATCGAAATTTATGAATTCAGTCATCTTATTCGCGAAGGCGCCGGGCCGGGCCGTTCGGCATTCCTATCCTCATTTTTCACGCTCGTTGGCACCCACGGACTGCACGTCACCTTCGGCATCATCTGGTTGGTCACGCTGATGTTGCAGGTCGTACGTCATGGCCTGATTGTCGAGAACCGCAGACGATTGATGTGCCTTTCGATGTTCTGGCATTTTCTCGACGTTATATGGATTGGCGTATTCTCCTTTGTATATTTGTTGGGAGTTCTGGGATGAGCGTACAAGGCGAGTACCACGGAGCCCAATCGGGCCATCACGACAATCATGGGTCGGGCGCGGACGAAGTCCATGCGACCTTTGGCGGATACATGACAGGCTTTGTCCTGTCGGTTATTCTCACCGCCATCCCATTCTGGCTCGTCATGGGCGATGTCTTCGCCAGCAGGCAGTTGACTGCCATGCTGGTCATGGGCATTGGCGCTGTCCAGATTGTTGTTCACATGGTCTATTTCTTGCACATGAGCCCCCGCTCCGAAGGCGGGTGGACGCTGATGGCGCTGATCTTTACACTCATCATTGTCGGCATCGCACTGGCTGGATCACTTTGGGTTATGCATCACCTCAATGAGAACATGATGCCGATGAGCCCGGAAATGATGAAGAATATGCCTTAGCTGCTTCGTTCGAATGTCATGATCCCGTCGGTGACTTAAGGATTCTATGGGTTTTGTAGGAAGCTGTGGCAATTCCGGCTACATTTGTTGAATATGCCTGTGTAACGAATAAACAGGCGGGAAACAAATGCTGACATTGCGACAAATCGAAGTGATCCGGGCCATCATGGTGACCGGGACGATTGCCGGCGCGGCCAAGCTCTTGAATGTCTCCGCTCCGGGCATCAGCAGACTGATGAAATATTCAGAAGATTCGCTTGGCATCCGGCTCTTCGACCGCCGTGGCGGGCGCTATGTTCCAACGTCGCAGGCCCGCAACATCTTCGATTTGTTGGATACGGTGCATCGGAAAATCGACGACCTGCAATCGGCTGTTGCAGATTTAAGCAAAGGCAAAGCGCAGGAGCTTTGCGTGGCTTCCGTGCCGAGCATCGCCAATGTCATGGTGCCGCGTGCTGTGGCAAAGGTACGGGAGCGTTACAGCGACCTCATCCTCGACCTGAACATTCTCAAAATCGAAGAAGCCGTTGATTATCTTCTGTTAGGGCGCGGTGAGATCGTTGCAATATCATCGCGCTTCGAGCATCCGCTGATCAAGTTCGAGCCGCTTGCGAAGGGCCGATTGCTTTGCATTGTGCCGGAAGCAAATCCGCTGGCTTTGAGGGAAAAGATAACGCCGGAGGAAATGTCGGAATATCCGCTGATCGGCATTAATCCGAAAGATCCATATGGAGCAATCATGGCGGCAATGTTCACCAATGCGGGCCTCGATTATCGCATGAATATCAAAGCCCGTTTTGGAACGACCGTGTGCAGTCTGGTGGCGGCAGGGCTCGGCATTGCAATCATCGACGAGTTTACCGTCGCGCATGGCGTGGTACGGGGGCTGAAGAGCATTCCAATTGACGCCGAGAGCGCCTTTCATACTTACATCGCCTACCGCAACGATCTGCCGCTTTCCGTCTACGCCGAACATTTCATTGATGTGCTGCGTCAGGAGATGAATGCTGTGAGCTCATTCAGTCGCAAAGACTGATGCGTGTGAATTAACATAATGTTATGGATTGCTGTTGATTTGGTAGGCGATATTATCTCCACCATTCGCTAAGCTGATCATGGAGGACGCAAGAACGAGCGCGCAGACCGGGATCAGTACAGAAATGACGCATGACAATAGTGCCCGACATTTGAAGGACTTGAATCCGTTTCCTAATGGAGCATCTCGTCTTTTCCCTGTGGTGGGCGACCCGATTGAGCAGGTGCGTTCGCCAGAAATCATGACGGAACTGTTTCGGGCGCGCGGTGAAAATGCGGTTGTTGTTCCATTCCATGTCTCATCATCCGGTCTGTCTGCCGTTTTCAGCACATTAATAGAGGTCGATAACGTCGGCGGCTTGCTGGTGACGATACCGCATAAGCAGCAGGCCTTTCAGCTCTGCACAGGGCTAACGGACAATGCGGTTTGCATTGAGGCGGTCAATGTCGTTCGACGGGCCGAAAATGGTTGGTATGGCGACAATACGGATGGGGTCGGCTTTCTCAACGGGATTGAGCGGGAAGGGTTCGATGTCCAGGGGAAAACTGTGCTCCTCGTCGGGTGCGGCGGTGCGGGAACGGCCATTGCGCTGGAAATGCTGAGGCGGGGTGCCGCCCGCCTCGCTATTCACGATGTTGACGGAGAGAAACGTGATTCTGTGATCCGCAAGCTTGATGCTCGTTATACGGGTAAGGTCGCTATGGGGAGCGACGATCCATCCGGGTTCGATTTGATTGCAAATGCGACACCGATGGGCATGAAATCGAACGATCCCTTACCGGTAAACGTAACAAAGTTGCGTTCAGAGCAGTTTGCTGCTTGCGTGATTACCAAACCGCACGTATCGCCATTTATTGAGGAAGCTAGAAAACGGGGCTGCCAGACGATGATTGGTGCTGGAATGTTCGATGCGCAGGCGGAGGTCCTGGCGGATTTTCTGACTGGTCACGACGGGCATCTGCACCCTAGCGGTCGCGCTCCGTTGCCGACGTCCACGAAAGGGTAGGCTTATCTCTATATCTTGATCTCTATGAACTTAAGGGGAGGAACTAAAATGCATTATCGTAAGAAACTTCTGGCGCTGTCGACGGCGATATTCGCGACTGTCGGAGCTGCACAGGCGGAAGACGTGGTCAAGCTCGGCATGGTGGTCGAACTGTCCGGTCCGGGTGCTCCGGCAGGCACGAACTGGCGCGATGGCATCAAGATCGCAATCGACGAAGTCAATGCTGACGGGGGCATTCTCGGCAAGAAGGTCGAACTGAGTGAATATGATACCCAGACCGATCCGCAGGTCTCGCGCGCACTGGTGCAGAAGGCCATCGACGACGGCGCTTATGCCATTCTCGGCACGATCTATTCCGGCTCAACCATGGTCAATATGCTGGTTGCTCAGCAGAACAGCATTCCGCAATTCGTCGGTTCTGAATCGCCGAGCATTGTCGAAAAGGGCAACCCTTTCGTGTTCCGCACCTCGACCGGCGCTCAGAAGGGCGTTCCAGCACTGACGTCCTACTTCACGGACACGCTGAAGGCGAAGAAGGTCGGTGTCGCGTGGCTCAACAACGAATTCGGCAAGGGTGGCCATGACGTTTTCGTTGAGGAAATGAAGAAGGCGGGGATCGAAATCATTGCCGACGTTGCCTCCGAGCAGGCGCAAACTGACTATGCCGCCGACGTTGCCAAACTGAAGCAGGCCAATCCCGAGGCGATCTTCGTCTACATGAACCAGGAAGAGTCCGCGCGTTTTCTGATCGAAGCCAAGAAGCAAGGCCTGAAAATGCCTCTGGTTGGCGAAGTGACGCTGACGGAAGCCAAGGTGGTTGAGCTTGCCGGTGGTGCGGCTGACGGTGCTATCGCGCATGTCGGCATCACCGCTGCCGCAACCGAGGTGCCGGGTATCGGCGAATTCTCCAAGAAGTTCGAAGAAGCCTACAAGCGCAAGCCAACGCATGACGCGCTCAAGGGCTATGTCGGCGTCTGGACCACCAAATATGTCACCGACATGGTGGGCAAGCTCGACGGGGAAGCATTTGCTGAAAAGATGCATGGTCTTTGCCTGAAGGCGGCTGATTATCCGAAAGTGCTTCTCGACACCTGCTGGGATGACCGCGGAGAAATGTCCCGCCCAAGCTTCATGGTTCAGGTGAAGGGCGGTGTGCCGACGGTCATTGGTACTGTCCCGGCAAACTGATCAATCCTTTCAGCAGAGGCGGCGGCCTGGCTGCCGCCTCAGACGGGTAAAGTCATGTCCCAGTTTCTACAGGTTTTGTTATCCGGTCTTGCGACCGGCTCCATTTACGCACTTGTTGCGATTGGTTTCACGCTGGTTTGGCAAGCAGCCCAGACCGTGAACTTCGCGCAGGGTGAATTCGTGATGCTGCCGGCGTTCTTCGTTCTGGCGGCAATGACCATTTTCGGCGTGTCGTTCTGGCCTGCTTTGCTCATCGGGCTTGTGGCCGCCTTGATCGTGCTTGGGCTTCTGTTCAAGAAGCTGATCGTTGAACCCATTCTGCCCCATGGGGGTATCACGCTGATCATCGCAACGATGGTTTTGGGCATCTTGCTGAAAGAGAGCGTGAAAGAGTTCTATTCGGCAGAAGCGCAACCGTTCCCGTCAATGTTCCCGAACGATCCCATTGATGTTTTCGGCGCGGTCCTTTCGCTGCGAGACATGCTCAATCTGGGATTGTCGCTGGGTATTGTCGTTTTGCTGACATTGTTCCTCAACCGGACACGTACGGGGCGCTGCATGCAGGCAACAGCGCAAAATCCAGCGGTGGCTGAGATACTCGGCGTCAATGTCAAGCGCATGATCCTCTATACGTTTCTGATCAATGCGGCTCTGGCGGCGCTTGCGTCCTATCTGATCAGCCCAGTCTATCTCGCCAAATTCTCCAATGGCGAAACGCTTGGCCTTATCGCCTTCATCGCGGCCATCGTCGGCGGTTTCAACCAGATCCGTGGCGCGCTCGTTGGCGGATTGCTGATCGGCGTTCTCGATAATCTCACGGCGGCTTATGTTACTGCGCAATATCGCGCGGCGCTGCCGCTGGTATTGTTGATCGTGATCATCCTCGTGCGGCCACAGGGCATCATGGGCACTTCCGAGGGGAGGACCGTGTGATGACCGCGCATAAACGCAATATTTCTATTGCCATATTGTTGCTCTTATCATTGCTCGCACCGATTGGGCAGGGCAACTATATCATCTATGTGCTGACATCCTGGCTGATCTTCTCCATTGCCGCGATGGGGCTTAACCTGACGCTTGGTTATGCAGGTCAGATCTCACTGGCGCAGGCTTCCTTCATGGCGATTGGCGCCTATACGACAGCGCTCCTGACACTGGCCGGATGGCACTGGTTTCTGGCAATGCCGATTGGCCTCGTCCTGTGTTTCATTGTCGGCCTTGTGCTGGGATATCCAGCTCTGCGCGTCAAAGGACACTTTCTGGCCTTTGTGACGCTTGCGTTCAACACTCTGGTCTTTCTGGTGTTGCGCAACGAAGAATGGTTGACCGGCGGCAATTACGGTCTTGTCGGCATGCCGCGTCCTGATCTTGGTCTTTTCGCAACGACCAAGCAGATGCCATTCTACTATTTTACGCTTGGCGTGACGATCATAGCCGCGTTGATCATGTGGGGCATTGTGCGTTCCCCTTGGGGACGCGCCTTTAAAGCTCTGCGCGAGAACCCGATCCGCGCTGAAAGTCTGGGGGTAGACACGCGCCGCATCACGCTTCTGGCGTTTGCCATCGGCTCGGTCTATGGCGGGCTTGCCGGATCGCTGATCACACCGCTGGTTCAGTTTATCGAGCCGGGTTCCTTTGGTCTCGTCCATTCACTGCGCATTTTGCTGATGGTCGTTGTGGGTGGTGCAGGCTTCTTCTTCGGCCCCTTCATCGGAGCCGCAGTCGTTATTCTGCTGCCGGAAGTGCTTCGCTTCACGGAAGGCTACTATCTGATCATTTATTCCGTACTGGTGATTGTCATGCTGGTCTTCGTGCCTTCGGGTTTGATCGGAGTGTGGGGCAAGTTCCGCGAAAAATTCTGGCCGAAGCACCAAGTGCGCGGTGACATGAGCGAAGGAGCACGGCTGAAATGAGCAGTCCTGTACTTTCCGTACGCAATATCGAGAAGCGTTTCGGCGGCATTCACGCCGTTCGCGATGTGTCCTTCGACGTCAATCAGGGTGAGATACTCGGGCTGATCGGGCCGAACGGTTCCGGCAAGTCGACTCTGTTCAACTGCATTCTTGGCCAGCTTCAGCCCAATGGCGGTGAAGTGCAGGTCAACGGCAAGAACGTTTCCGGCATGCGGGCATCCGACCTCAGCAAGCTTGGCGTCGGACGCACTTTCCAGCAGCTTTCCGTCTTCCCGAAGATGTCCGTGCTTGAGAACATCATTCTGGCAGGTCAGGAACACAAGGGAACCATGGTTTCCCGGCTGTTTGGACCGGGCGATGCCGGACTGACCGAAGAAGCGGAACAGATGATTTCGTTCTTCCGTCTCAACCATCTGCGTGATGAATTGGCAGGGTCGCTTTCTTATGGCCAGCAAAAGCTGGTCGATGCGGCGATGGCGTTCATGGCAGGCCCCAGTCTTGTTCTGCTCGATGAACCGGCCGGCGGCGTCAATCTGACGATGCTTGCCAATCTCAAAGATCGTTTGGTCGCCTATAATGCCGAACATGGAACGACTTTCGTGGTCATCGAACACAATATGGAGTTCGTCATGAGCCTTTGCACGCGGATTATTGTGCTGGCGGAAGGCCGCATCATTGCTGAAGGCAAACCCGAAGAAATCCGGTCAAACCAGATGGTTATCGACGCTTATCTGGGAGGATGACATATGCTTGAACTCAAAGACCTTCACGGCGGCTATGGCAAGATCACCATTTTGAACGGCGTGTCTTTCTCCATTCCAAAGGGCACCATCACGACCGTGATTGGGCCTAATGGAGCCGGTAAATCGACCGTATTCAAGGCGATCTTTGGCCTCCTGAACATCCATTCGGGGCAAATCCTGCTGGACGGAAAAGACGTCACCCGCAATACGCCGCGCCAGATGATCGCCAACGGCGTGACCTATGTGCCGCAAGGGCGCAATGTCGTGCCGCAGCTTTCCGTCTACCACAATCTTGAACTTGGGGGCATCACATCGCCCGATCCTGCCAAGGTCCGCGCCCGTATCGAACAGGTCATGGACCAGTTTCCTATGCTGCGACAGTTCCGCGACCGCAAAGCAATCGAGCTGTCAGGCGGCCAACAGAAGCAGTTGGAGGTCGCCCGCGCTCTTTTGCTTGATCCGAAGCTCATTTTGATCGATGAGCCGTCCATCGGTCTGTCACCCAATCTCGTTCAAGAGGTGTTTCAAACACTTATTCGCCTGCGTGATCAGGGCGTCACCATCCTGATGGTCGAGCAGAACGCCAAGGCAGCACTTGCCATGTCGGATTACGGTCTGGTTCTCGAGCTCGGGCAAACGCGGATGCACGACGAAGCCGCAAAGCTTCTTGCTGATCCGCGCGTGGGGCAGCTGTTCCTTGGCGGACATGTCGAGCTTGATAATCCAAAAGCGCCGATAGCAGCACCAACCCTTTAAATGCGGATATACGGTAAACCGGACCGGGAGAGACTCTCATGAAAACTTCGATAGCAACGGTTTCGATCAGTGGTGATCTGCCACAGAAACTCGAAGCCATTGCCAAAGCTGGCTTCGACGGTGTCGAGATTTTCGAGAACGACTTTCTCACCTTTGAGGAAAGTCCGCGTCAGGTGGGGCGTATGGCACGCGATCTGGGACTGGAAATCACTCTGTTCCAGCCGTTCCGCGATTTTGAAGGCATGCCTGAACCATTGCGCAGCCGTACGTTCGACCGCGCCGAGCGCAAGTTCGATCTTATGCAGGAACTTGCTACAGACCTCGTACTGGTGTGCTCGAATGTATCGCCGGTGGCCATGGGCGGGATTGATCGCGCTGCCGATGATTTCCGCGAGCTTGGCGAACGTGCCGCCCGCCGCGATTTGCGCGTGGGTTACGAGGCGCTCGCCTGGGGTCGCCACATTAATGATCATCGCGATGCCTGGGAGATTGTGCGTCGCGCAGATCATCCAAATGTCGGTCTGATCCTCGACAGCTTTCATACGCTTGCGCGCAAGATCGACGTGAATTCGATCCGCTCCATTCCAAAGGAAAAACTCTTCATCGTTCAGATGGCCGACGCGCCGCTGATCGATATGGATCTGCTTTACTGGAGTCGTCATTATCGCAACATGCCGGGCGAGGGCGATCTGCCGGTTCTCGATTTCATGCGCGCAGTAGCCGCCACCGGTTATGACGGCTATTTTTCGCTGGAGATTTTCAACGATCAGTTCCGTGGTGGGTTGCCCGCGTCTATCGCCGCCGATGGCCGTCGCTCGCTGATCTATCTTGGCGATCAGGTCCGCCGTGTGGAGCCGGAAAACCGGCTTACGGTGACCCAAATGCCCGCGAGAGCCAAAGTGGATCGGGTTGGGTTCATCGAATTTACCGCGCATGCCGAAAGCGCCGATAAACTCGCATCGGTGCTCGGCGCTCTTGGTTTTCAGCTGGCGGGCAAGCATCGCTCCAAGGATGTCGTGCTCTATCGTCAGGGCCACATCAATCTGGTCGTCAACACTGATATACGCGGCTTCGCAAGCTCGGCCTATGCTGTTCACGGCACGACGGCCTATGCCATGGGCCTCGTTGTCGATGATGCTGCGGCGGCGCAAGCACGCGCGATTGCCTTGGGCGCAGAGCCATTCGAACAGCCGCTCGATCCGGGCGAAATTGGCATGCCAGCAATACGCGGTGTTGGGGGCGGTCTTATTTATTTCCTTGATGAAAAGACCGATCTTGCTCGTATCTTCGACATTGAGTTCGAACCTGTCGCGGAGACCGGCAACTCTCAGGGCGTGGGCCTCACCCATATCGACCATGTCGCGCAGACGATGAAGTTCGACGAACTTCTGACCTGGCTCCTGTTCTACACGTCGCTTACGGAATCGCGAAAATCGCCTATGGTCGACATTGTAGATCCGGCTGGTGTCGTGCGCAGTCAGGTCGTGGAAAATGACAGCGGATCACTGCGCATCACGCTCAATGGCGCTGAAAACCGGCGTACACTGGCTGGCCGCTTCATTGCAGAAACCTTTGGTTCCGGCATTCAGCATCTGGCCTTCGCGACCGACGATATCTTTGCAACCGCTGCCGCGTTGAAAGCCAATGGTTTTCACACGCTGGAAATTTCGCCCAACTACTATGACGATCTTGAGGCACGACTTGGCCTCGATCCGGATTTTACGGACCAGTTGAAAGCAGCCAATGTTCTTTATGATCGCGATGAAACCGGCGAATATTTTCAATTGTACAGTCCGACAGACGATCAGGGCTTCTTCTTCGAGGTCGTGCAACGGCGCGGCTACAAGGGTTATGGGGCCGTGAACGCCATCTTCCGTATCGCGGCTCTGAGGCGCTATCTCAGACCCGAGGGCATGCCGAGAATGGTGCTTTAAGGCAAATCCCGACACGACCACGATCCGCTGCCTAATATTTCAGTTTCGCGCCGCAGACCTTTAAGTCTTTGCGGCGCGTTTTATCATTATGGAAAACTATTTTAACCCACCTCCCTGACGCCAATCAAACCTTCCTTGATAAAGTCTATATAAATTGTAGGTTTTTCGCGAATGTGAGAGACCATGAATATAGATACAGTAGAAATATCAGCGGACGTGCTTGTGATCGGAGGGGGACCAGCCGGGTGCTGGGCCGCTTGGAATGCAGCTGCCAGGGGCGCGAGCGTCGTCCTTGTCGAAAAGGGTTATGTCGGCACCAGCGGCGCCACGGCGGCAGGCAATACCACCACGATATACACCCATCGCGGCACCGCCGAGCGGAGCGCGACCGTTGCCCAAAGGGTGCGGCTCGGGCAGGGCCTCGCGGAACAGGAACGTATTGAGCGCGTGCTTGACCGGACTGTCGAGAACCTCGATCTGCTCGCCCAATGGGGCTACAATTTTCCAACTTACGAGGATGGCAGGCCCTATCGCGGAATGCTGCGCGGTCCGGACTATTTGCGGTTCATGCGACAGAAGCTGATCAAGGCGCACGTGCGGGTTATCGATCATTGCCCGATAGAAGAATTGCTTGTGTACGACGGTGCGGTTGCAGGTGCAATAGCGCGATATCGGCGGTCGGGTGAGTTGCTGCACATCCGCGCTGGCGCGGTGGTCATTGCGACAGGCGGCTGCGCGTTTCGCAGCGGCGCGCTTGGCACGAACAACCTCACCGGCGATGGTTATCTCATGGCCGCGGAAGCTGGTGCTGTTCTTTCAGGCATGGAGTTTTCCGCCCAATTCGGTATTTCGCCAGCCTATTCAAGCGTTACGAAAGGCGTGGTGTATTTCTGGGGCACTTTCAGCGACGAGCAGGGCAATGAACTTTCCTCGTTAGGTGACCGCCAGAGCGTTGTCGCGCGCGAGTTGATCAAGGGACCGGTCTACGCCGTTCTGGATAAAGCGCCACCGCGTTTGCAAGAAGGATTTCGTCGCGGCCAGCCGAATATCTTTGTGCCGTTTGATCGCATGGGGATCAATCCCTTCACTGAGCGCTTTCCAATTACCCTTCGCCACGAAGGGACGGTTCGCGGCACCGGTGGTCTCAAGATCGACGGTCGCGCAACGACAACGATCCCCGGCTTGTTTGCTGCCGGAGACGCGGCAACCCGGCAGGGAATGTCGGGCGCGTCCAGCGGGGGCGGCGGCCCAAACTCCAGCTGGGCGATGGCGACAGGTTCCTGGGCTGGCGAGGATGCCGCGAAGTTCGCTCAATCGCTGGGCGCGAACTGGCGCGACAGGGAAGTGCGTTCCGCCAATGGTCAATTGAGAGAACGGGCAGATCATGCGACCCGCGATGTCGATGCAGTTTTGAACGACGTTAAGCAGCAGGTTCTTCCGCTGGATGGTAGTTTCTTCCGAAACCATGATCGGTTGTCGGTAGTGTCCGAAAAACTGGCCTCGCTTTGGCAGGACGAAAGCTGGCGATTGCACCGCACGACGAAGGTGCGAGAGGTCGAAGCGCTTATCGCGACTGCCCGATGGGCGACCCAAAGTGCGCTGTTACGCAAGGAAAGCCGTGGCTTGCAGCGCCGCACGGATTTCCCGGAGACGAACCCGAATATGGCAAAGCCAATTGACTCCGGGGGCATTGAAAACATCTGGGCTTCGTTTGAGACGGATAATCAAGTGAGGGCAGCGTCATGATAGAGATCGTCAGTGAAGATCGCTGCATCAAATGCGACCTGTGTGTCGACGCCTGCCCGGACAATGTGTTCGATGCGGTTCCCGACAGCGCGCCCATCATCGTGCGCCAGTCGGACTGCCAGACCTGCTTCCTGTGCGAGCTTTTCTGCCCAACCGACGCGCTCTACGTATCACCGCTTTCCGAGGCGATTGAAGGCGCGACCGAGAGCGAGCTGATTGCGCGTGGCGTGATGGGCAGTTTCCGTCGAGAGATGGGATGGAAAAATGCCAAGCCGCGCGGAACGGCTGGCGACTGGAGTTACCGGATCTTCGAGACCGGAAAAATCATACCCTGACTGGAGAAATTTATGAGACGATTTTTATCGACCTTCCTGCTGGCGGTCGGCGTTATAACCGCCGCGGCTGCTCCTACGCTGGCCGAGGATGCACCAGCAACTATTCGTTTCGGTGATGTGGGCTTCGGCTTTGGTACGCCGTTCGGCGTCGGCCTTCAGGCGATAGCGGACGCCAAAGGCTTCATCGCGGATGAATTCAAGGGAACTCCCACCAAGATCGAGTTTACCTATTTCACGGGAACGGGTCCAGCGATCAACGAAGCGCTGTCTAACGGTCAACTGGACTTTGCGTCCTATGGTGCGGTTCCCAATATTATTGGGAAGGCCAATGGTCTCGATACCGTCATTCTGGCGTCCTATGGCGGCACCACGATCTTTGGTGCGTCCAGGCCGGACCTTGACATCAAAACGATTGCCGACTTGAAGGGCAAAAAAGTCGCCATCCAGAAGGCAACCATCATTCACTGGGCGTTGATTACCGCTTTGAAGAATGCTGGCTTATCTGAAAAAGATATCACCATCGTCGATCTGAAAAATGCGGACCAGCTTGCGGCTATTGCAGCAAAGAGCGTCGATGCCGTATTCGGTGCAGACTTCCTGCTTCCACTTGAGGATAAAGGTCTGGCCAAGATCTTCTACAAATCCTCTGCGGTTGGCGCGACCGGTGACGGTTTCGGCGCATTCCTCGTCACCGATAAGTTCCGTAAAGCCTATCCGGAAGCAACGCAGAAAGTCGTGACGGGCTTTGTCAAAGCCGCGCAATGGCTGTCGGATGACAAAAACCGGGAAGAGGCATTCAGTATCTGGTCGCGGGCAGGGTCGCCAATAGAGGTCATTCGCAAGTCCAATGAAGGCGGCGAGCTTGGTAAGAAATACAATCCGCGTCTCGATGGGTTCTTTGCGGCGCGTTATCGCAGCGGCATCGACTTCGACAAGCAGCAGAAGCTCATTAGGCATGATATCCATCTCGATACATGGGTCGATAGAAGCTACGTGGACAATGCCGTCAAGACATTGAACCTTCAGTCGTTGTGGCCTGATCGTTTCGCAACGGGTGAACTTCTGAACTGATCGGAGAAAGCTGATGGCGACGTTGGAAGCTGGAGCCGACTTTAGCGTCTCCCGGAGAATGAAAGACGAGCGACTGGCGAAACTGCAGTTTCTCATCAAAAGCTCAGTTCTGGTCTTGACCGGGCCGGTCTGCTTGCTAGTTCTCTGGTGGGCCGCGTCGGCCAACAGCTGGGTTTCGCCGCAGGTACTTCCACGTCCGGATTGGGTCTTTAACACCTTTCTGGATCTTCTGGCGGATGGCGACATATTCTCTGCCGCCATCGTCAGCTTCCAACGCATTGCCGAGGGTTTTCTGATTGGAGCATCTCTCGGCTTGGCGTTCGGTTTCCTGATTGGGAAATCTAAAATCGTAGAGGCCTATCTGGGACCAAGCTTCAGAGCGCTTGCCGCAGTACCCTCACTTGGGTGGCTGCCAATACTGATCCTACTATTCGGCATCGAAGAAAGCGTGAAGATCATCATCCTTTCCAAAGCCTGTTTCGTGCCCATGGCTATCAGTACTGCCGAAGGAGCAAGGGACATTCCTAAAGGGTTCAACGAGGTTGCCGACATTCTCGGCCTTCGTGCGCGTACCCGGTTTTTCAAGCTGACAATCCCGGCTATGGCGCCCTATATCGCGAGCGGCGTCCGGCTTTCGCTCAGTCAGGCATTTGTTTCCCTGATCGTTGTGGAAATGCTCGCGGGCACTGACGGGCTTGGTTACATGATGGTTTGGGGCCGCACGCTTTTCCAGCTCGATATCGTTATTGTTGGCATGATCGTTGTGGGCGTTGTCGGCTTTGCCCTCGACCTTCTCCTGAAGCGGGCGGAAGCGCTGATGCGGAAGGGTAGTCATGTCTAAGGCTGAACGTTCCGCTTTGCGGATTCCTCGTGGCACAGTCGTGCCGCTTGTGGCGGTCGCCGTTTGGTGGGGTGGTGTATCCGCAGGGCTGATCACTGGCCCCATGGCCATTCATCCCTTGCAGGTGCTGGAGGCGCCGTTCTTTGACCCTTCGGGGCGCGAATTGTGGGCGGGGCTTTTGGCAAGCATTGTTCGCGTGATGATCGGTGGCACTATCGGGTGCATTGCTGGGCTTGCACTCGGCTATGTTGTTGGCAGCTACCGCTGGGCCGGTTTGGCGCTTGCACCGTCTATTCATGCCGTGCGTCAGGTTGCGCTCTTTGCCTGGATACCACTGCTGACGGCATGGTTTGGAAATGGTGAGGGCACCAAACTTGTGTTTACCGCTCTCTCGACATTTTTCCCGCTCTTTCTTGCAACAGAGCAGGGTGTGCGGCAGGTGCCGTCCTCGTTGATTGAAGTCGCTGATACATTGAATTTGCGGCGCTGGACCCGCATTCGCCGGCTTTGCCTGCCGTCGGCGCTTCCGAATATCTATGTTGGTTTGCAGATTGCCGCTCTATCGGCCTGGATCGGAACTGTCGGTGCGGAATACGCCATTGGAAATGGTCGTGGATTGGGCAGCTACATTGCCAGCGCGCGCGACCAGTTTCGCATGGACATTGTGATTGTCGGCGTCTTCACCCTGGCAACGGGCGGCGTCTTGCTCGCGTCCATCATTCGCCATGTCACATCGATTATATCGCCCTGGAGCTCAGAGAATTGACGAACGCCCTTTCAATCGAACATGTCAGCAAGTCCTTTGTTCTGGATGGCGCACCTCGCCCGGTGTTGAGGGATATCAATTTTCAGGTCGGGCACAACGAGATCATATCCATTGTCGGTGCGTCTGGCTGCGGAAAGTCCACGTTGCTGCGGCTGATTATCGGACTGGATGGCGACTATCGTGGGTCGATTACACGTGGCGTTTCAACCACAACGGTTCCGGCGAAAACAGGTATGGTTTTTCAGGATCATCGCTTGTACCCGTGGCTAACTATCGAGGGCAATGTCGAGTTGGCTTTCGACAAGTCTGATCTTCCGCCCGCATCCAAGCGCGAAAGAGTACAGCATTACCTCGCGCTCGTTGGTCTCAGTGACTATGCGAAGGCCTATCCGAAGCAGCTTTCAGGCGGGATGGCGCAGCGCGCGGCGATAGCCAGAGCGCTGGCGCAAGAACCCGATATTCTTCTTATGGATGAACCTTTCGGTGCCTTGGATTCCATCCTGCGGATGCGTCTTCAAGATGAACTTTTGTCTATCTGGGAGAAGAACAAGGTCTCCATCATTATCGTCACGCATGATGTGGAAGAAGCACTTTATCTCGCTGACCGTGTTTTGATCATGGAGCCTAATCCCGGTCGGGTGCGTGATGTGTTCGATGTCGGACTACCGCGTCCGCGCGACCGCAGCGCGTCCATATTGGCTGATCTGAAAAAGCGCTGCCTTGCAATGCTGGTTTGAACCGCTGCAGACCTTCTAAATTATGCTTTCCCAAGCTGTCTGAACGCCGCTCTGCACAGTTCCGAATATGAACGGAATCGCTTGACTCGCTCAAAACGATCATTAATGTTCACGTTGGGAGCAGGACATGAGCGAAGCAAGAACACGTTTTCCGCAGGAACGTCACCGGCAGATGATGGACGTCATCGCCGATGCGAAGCGTATTGGCACCTCGGATCTGGCTGGCATCATGGGTGTTTCGCTTCCGACATTGCGTCGTGATCTCATCACGCTGGAACAGGCGGGATTGATCCTGAGAATTCACGGCGGGGTCGTTGCCCGCGGTGCGGGCGAGGGTGTTGCCGAGCCGATGTTTCTGGAAAAGCTGCGCATAAGCCAGAGCGCCAAGGCGCGGATTGGCGAAGCAGCTGCTGCTTATGTTGCCAATAATTCCACCGTTATTCTTGACTCCGGCACGACAGCGCTTTCTGTCGCGCGCGCGCTTGCGGGCAGGGCGATCACGCTTGTAACGATGGACCTGAAGATTGCCGAAGCGGCGGCCGTCGGCGCAACGGAAGTGCATATCATCGGCGGTCGGGTCAGAAATGACTATTATTCGCTCATCGGGGCCTGGGCCACGGAAACGCTACGCCATATCCGCGCCGATTGTTTCTTTCTGTCCGCCGACTGTGTCGATCTTGACGGTGTTTCCACGTCTACCGTCGAGGAAGCAGAAGTGAAACGCGCAGCAATCGTCATTGCGCAAAAGACGATACTTGTCGCCGATCAGCGTAAACTTGGATGCCGCAGTTTTGCGCCGGTTTGTGGGCTGCAGGATTTGAGCGGCTTTATCACCGATATTGGTTTCGAAGGCTCTTTGCAGCCTTATCGCGACCAACTGCCTTTTCTGGAAACCGTATAACGGGCGCCTCGGGGGAGGAACTGAAATGCTAATCGCCAAACACGTTTTCGCCCGCTAAGCGGGCCAAGGCAACCAGCGCAGGGGAGAGCGCCAATGGATGCAAGACAGGACACGACGGGCAATTATCTGAAGGGGCTGGCCGTTCTGGCTATTGCCATCTTTGGAGTGTTGAGCCTGCTCGCGCCGGGCTTTCTAACGGCTGCAAACCTCAATTCAATGGGATTTCAGTTTCCTGAATTCGGGCTGCTTTCGTTGGCCGTTCTGCCGACGATGGTGTCTGGTGGCATAGATCTTTCTGTCGTGGCCACAGCCAATCTCGCCGCTATCGTCGCAGCAGTGATGATGAGGGCAGGACCCGAACTCGCCATCCTCGCCATTCCGGTTGCGCTTCTGATAGGCGTTGCTTGCGGGCTGCTCAACGGCTTTTTGATTGCCTATCTGCGCCTTCCGCCAATTCTGGCTACGCTTGGCACGATGCAGCTGTTCTCCGGGATTGGTATCGTAATTACCGGCGGCCCTGCAATTACGGGCCTGCCACAGTGGTACACAGCCTTTGGCAACTGGTCGGTCGGTGGCGTGGTGCCACTGCCACTCGTCCTGTTTGTAGCCACAGCGCTTCTGTTGGGCTTTCTGCTGAAGAGAACACCGGTTGGTATCCACCTGCGGCTGTTCGGAGCCAATCCCGTCGCGTCCCATTTTGCGGGCACGCGCGAAAAAGGTCTGTTGCTTCGTATCTACGCTATTGCCGGTCTCATCGCATCAATTGCCGGGCTTGTGGTTCTGGCGCGTGTCAATTCCGCCAATGCCGATTATGGTAGCTCCTATCTGCTTCTTGTCATTCTCATCAATATTCTGGCAGGCGTTTCGCCAGCCGGCGGCTTTGGCACCGTGACCGGTGTGACGTTAGCCGTCATCTGTCTCCAGCTCATATCGAGCGGACTGAACTTTCTGTCGTTCAGTGCGTTTTCACGCGATCTGTTCTTTGGTGGCCTGCTTGTGGTCGTCATGTCGGCACGCGTTCTGGCAGGCCGACTTGGCCTTGCGTCCGTTTTCCAAAGAAAGGCCCGTACGGCATGAAAAATCGATTACGTTCAACGCTCGAAGCATTGATGTTGACGCCTGGCCTGTCGGGCCATGAGGATCGCGTACGGCGTCTCATCGCCCGCGATCTGGCTGATTTGCCGCTCGAATTTGCAACCGATCGTCTGGGCAATCTGATTGCAACGATGAAGGGGGATGAAAATGCGCCCTCCGTCATGCTGTTTGCGCATACGGATCAGCTGGGCTTCATCGTGCGCAAGGTCGAGGATAATGGCCTGATCCGTATCGAGCGGTTGGGCGGTATTCCGGAAAAGGCGTTGCCTGCGCAAGCGGTGCTATTTTGTGTCGGCGAAGGGCGCGACGTTCACGGCGTCATTGCGAATAAGAGCCATCATGCCACGCCAGCCGAAGAAAAATACAAGGTTACGCCCTATGCCGAACTTTTCATCGATGTCGGCGCGGAAAGCGCTGCGGATGTAAAGGCGCTCGGCATCGAAATCGGTACGCCGGTGGTCTATGCACCGCGCGTCATCCATCTCAACGAAAATCGCGTTATCGGAACGTCGGTTGACGACCGGGCCGGTTGTGCCGTCGTGATGGAAGTTGCCCGTCAGCTCGCGAAAGGTGGTCCACGACCAACAGTTCATTTTGTTTTCGCGGTTCTGGAAGAGTTCAACCTGCGTGGTGCCATGGTCGCAGCGCAGGCCATCAAACCGGATATCGCCATTCAGCTTGATATCGGGCTCAATGCCGATACGCCGGATATGGCTCATCGCGGTGAAATTCAGTTGGGCGGCGGTCCAGCCATCAGCCTTTACTCTTTCCATGGCCGCGGCACGCTCAATGGAACGATCCCCCATCCGGCACTGCCGAAATTATTCTCCGACGCCGCTGCAAGCGAAGCCATTCCGTTGCAACGCACGGCCCATACAGGCGCATTGACGGATTCGTCTTACGTGCAACTCGTCAATGAGGGCGTTGCCTGTATCGATGTGTGTTTCCCGTGCCGTTATACCCATACGGCGCTTGAAATGTGCGATCTGCGTGATCTTGAAAGTCTCACTGCGCTTCTGGTCGCGGCTATTGGCAGGATCAACAAGGACTTCAGCCTCGACAGGGATCTTTACACCTGATGCGCTATTATCTGGGCATCGACATCGGCACATTTGAATCGAAGGGCGTTCTTTCCGATGAGGAAGGAAGGATCGTCGCTTCTGCCGCACGTCCGCATCGCATGCTGGTTCCACAACCGGGTTGGGCGGAACATGATGCTGAACAAAACTGGTGGGGTGAATTTTGTTCGATCAGTCGTGAATTGATCGAACAAAGTTCAGTGGCGGCCAGCGATATTCGCGCAGTCGCGGCCAGCGGCATTGGCCCATGTATGCTGCCGGTTGATGAAAACGGCGCTCCGCTCATGAAGGCCGTTCTTTATGGTGTCGACACGCGCGCAGCTGTTGAGATAGAGGAACTGACCGCTGAAATCGGGCTTGAACGCCTGATGCGGGAAGGCGGCAATGCGTTGACCTCGCAATCGGTCGGCCCGAAAATCCTTTGGTTGAAGAAGAACCATCCTGATATTTTTGACCGCACGCACAAGTTTCTCAATTCCTCCTCCTTCCTCGTTCACAGGCTGACGGGCAACTATACGATCGATCACTATTCCGCGGCCGGGTTCTCGCCGCTTTATGACGTTGCACGGCAGGACTGGACTGACGATTTTGCCGAACGCATCGTTTCACGTGAGCGGCTGCCCGATCTTCTCTGGACAACCGACATTGCGGGAGCAGTGACACCGCAGGCCGCAGCCGCGACCGGGCTCGCTGTTGGAACGCCTGTGATCACTGGCACCATCGATGCCGCCGCTGAGGCTGTCAGCGTCGGCGTGCAGAAGTCTGGCGAAATGATGGTCATGTATGGCTCGACCATGTTCATCATTCTGGTCACGGATCAACGCATCGCTGATACGCGGCTGTGGTATGCGCCTTGGCTTTTCCGTGGAGAACATGCCTGTATGTCCGGCACGTCGACCAGCGGAACGCTGACGCGGTGGTTTCAGGAGCAGTTCGCTCGCGAGTTGCCCGCCGCCAGCGCCTTGCAAGCACTGGCGGAAGAAGCCGCATCGTCACCGCCCGGCGCAAAAGGGCTTTTCGTACTCCCCTATTTTTCCGGTGAGAGAACACCTGTTCATGATCCGTCAGCACGAGGCATGATTTTCGGTCTCGATCTGACCCATATCCGCGCTGACATTTATCGTGCGCTTCTTGAAGGCGTCGCTTATGGCGTCAACGACATTTTCAATACCTATCACGAAGCACATGCTCCGCTGGAGCGCATCGCTGCTGTGGGCGGTGGTACAAGAAATGCCGTCTGGTCACAGGCCATTTCCGATGTCAGCGAAAAGCTTCAGCTTGTGAGAAGCAAGACTATCGGTGCGGCCTACGGAAACTGTTTTCTGGGGGCGCTTGCGGTGGGCGATGTGGCGAAGGCTGACATTGAACAATGGAACCCGGTGGAGCGGCGCATTGAACCTGATGCGGGGACAAAGCGCGTCTATCAGCAGGGTTTCGATACGTTCAAAAAGCTCTACGAGCGGACAGCCGATCTGATGCGGATCGCATCGGCTTGAAGGGAGGCCGGACGGAGTCACGCGTCCGGAAAGGAATTGGTGAAAGCCGCAGAAGCTTCGCCAGAACACAGCCTGACTGATTGCCGGGGAGGCAAGCAGGGGTAAACCAACGGAGGGAATAACAATGAATATCAGCTTGAGGAAAATGGCAGCCGGTCTTGCCGTCAGCGCAGCTATTGTTGCTGGTGGTGCATTCTATGCGAACGCGCAGGACGCAAAACACACCATCGTCACTGTCGTCAAACTTTCCGGCATTGCCTGGTTCAACCGTATGGAAACCGGCGTGAAGGAATATGCCAAGGAAAGTGGAAACAACGCCACTCAGATCGGACCCGCTTCGGCTGATGCTGCGCTGCAGGTTCAGCTGATCGAAGACCTGATTGCAAAAAAGGTGGACGCGATCACCGTGGTGCCGAATTCCCCGGAAGCTTTGGAGCCCGTGCTCGGCAAGGCTTTGCAGGCCGGGATCAAGGTAATCGGCCACGAAGCATCGAGCATGAAGAATGTCACCTATGACGTCGAAGCTTTCGACAATGGCGCCTATGGCGAACATCTGATGAAGGCGCTGGCCGAAGCGATGGGCGAAGAGGGCGAATATGCGGTATTCGTTGGCCATCTGACGGCAAAGACCCACAATGAATGGGTTGATGCAGCCATTGCCTATCAGAAAGAGCATTATCCGAAGATGAAGCTCGCGACCGACAAGATCGAGAGCAACGAGCAGCAACAGACGGCCTATGCCAAGACCAAGGAACTGTTGAGAACCTATCCGAATCTCAAGGGTATTCAGGGCTCCGCAGGTGAAGATGTCGCCGGTGCGGCGCTTGCGGTCGAGGAAGCGGGTCTTGAGGGCAAGGTCAAGATTGTCGGCACCAGCCTTGTTTCGGTTTCAGGCCCATATCTTGAAAGCGGCACGATCAACATGATCTCGTTCTGGGACCCGGCCAAGGCTGGTATCGCCATGAACAAGCTCGCCGCAATGGCCATTGATGGCAAGGCCGTAACCGATGGCATGGACCTAGGTGTCGAAGGCTACAACAAGGTTCAGCTCAAGGACAAGGTTGTCTATGGCCAGGCTTGGGTCGATGTGACCAAGGAAAATATGGGCAATTACGACTTCTGATCCATGGACAATGGGCCGCCGGGACAACCGGCGGCCTCTATGGGAGAGCTGCATGAGTGATACGCAGAATTCCGGCGCTTTTGTTCTGGAAATGCAGGCTGTTGCCAAGTCTTATGGTCCCGTCCGGGTACTGGAAGATGTGGGTTTAAGCCTGCGACCGGGCGAGGTGCGCTGTCTTGCCGGTGAAAACGGGTCGGGCAAATCGACTTTGATCAAGATATTATCCGGTGTCGTTCGTGCCGACGCCGGGACGGTCACGATTGGCGGCAAGTTCATCGAAAATGACGCAAAAGCCGCTATAGCAGCGGGGCTTTCAGTCATCTATCAGGACTTTGCGCTTTTTCCCAATCTGACTGTTTGGGAGAATGTCAGCTTTCTGGCGGCAGTGACCGAGAACAAGCATTTCTTCAATCGCATGTCTGGACGTAAGCGGGCGATTGAAACGCTTGCACGAATGAAGGTCGATATTGATCCCGATATTCTGGTGGAAAGACTGCCTGTTGCTTCCAAGCAGCTGGTTGCCATTGCACGTGCGCTTGCCAATGATGCGCGCATTATCGTTATGGATGAACCCACCACGGCCTTGACTCGCAGCGAGGTCGCCAAGCTTCTTGATATCGTCTTTGCGCTGAAGGCGGAAGGCGTTGCCTTTCTGTTTGTCAGTCACAAGATCGAGGAAGTTTTTGCTGTTTGCGACAGCGTCACGGTTCTGCGTGATGGTCATGTCGTGGTGGCAGGACCGATAGGTGAATTCGATCCAGCGCGTCTGGTAGAGGCCATGTCCGGTCGACCAATTGACAGCCAGCGTCTGGCGCGTGAGGCGGTTACGCCTTGGGAAGCCATATTCAAAGTGCGTAATCTTGGACGACGCGGCCAGTTTGTCTCGATCAATCTCGATTTGCGCGCGGGCGAAATCATATCCGTTGTGGGCCTTCTGGGGTCAGGGCGAACGGAACTTGCGCTGGCTTTGTTTGGATGTCTTGCGTCGGACGAGGGTCGCATTGAAGACGTGAATGGACCATTGCATCTTACGGCTCCCGCAGACGCGATGGAACACGGCATTGCCTATGTGCCGGAAGATCGACTGACAGAAGGCCTTTTTCTCAATCAGCCGATCCGTGAAAACATCATCGTCTCAAGTCTTGAAGCGGATACTAAAGGTGGCATTGTCAGCGCGTCGAGCCTCACCGAGCGCGCGCGCGAAGCCGTTAAGCGGTTGCGTATCAAGACACCCAGTGTCTTCCCACCTGTGGTGACGCTGTCAGGCGGCAATCAACAGCGTGTCGTTCTGGCGCGATGGATGGAGAGAAAGCCGAAGCTGCTTATCCTCAATGGTCCAACAGTCGGCGTCGATGTCGGCTCCAAACGGGAAATCCACGAACTATTGCTCGCATTGAGCCGTTCGGGAACAGCGGTTCTGGTGGTGACCGACGACATTAGCGAAGCCATTGCACTGTCCGACACGATCAAGGTGATGGTGAAGGGAAGAATTGTGGCCAGTTTCGATGCCGGTGATATCGACGAAGAAACACTCTATCAGGAAGTCATTCGGGAGGACCGGCCATGAACTATTCATTGATCCGGGTGCTCTCGACACCACAGGGTGTCGTCTTTTTGACAGCCGTTGCTTTTGCGATTGTGCTGAGCATTCTCAATCCTGCGTTCTTTTCACCGGCAACGCTGATAGACCTGGCACGTAACTCACTGGTGACCGGAATATTCGCGCTTGGCGTTATGATGGTGCTGGCATCCGGCGGCATTGACGTGTCCTGCACGGCAATCGGCGCCTTTGCGATGTATGCAACGGTAAAAATCGTCATGGGTATTGATATCCATGTTCCGATTATCGCCTATTTCGGACTGGCAGCCCTCATAGGGGCCAGTCTTGGTCTTATCAATGGAATACTGGTCGGTGGACTCGGTCTACCGACGCTTATCGTCACCCTTGGTACAATGAGCCTTTTTCGGGGGGCGTTATTGACCTTCGTCGGGACGGTGTACGTCACGTCAGTGCCGCGTGAAGTTATCAATTTTGCGCGCAGCATTCTGGTGCGGATGGAGAACGCATTGGGCCAGATGGTATCGCTTCCAATGTCATTCTTTGTTCTAGTAGGGGTCGCTGTATTCGTCGCCTTCATCATGAACTTCACGCTGTTCGGGCGCAAAATCTACGCCATCGGCGGTTCTGAAGAAGCTGCCGCTCGTATTGGCATTCGCGTGGGGCGCGTCAAGCTATTGATCTATGTTCTGGCGGGCGCAATTGCTGGTCTGGCTGCCATGACCCATATGACCCTGTCGCGCATGGCTAATCCGTTCGATCTGGTTGGCATGGAGTTGAATGTCATCGCAGCCGTTGTTCTCGGTGGAGCCCGAATAACAGGCGGTCACGGTACAGTGCTCGGGACGCTACTTGGTGTATTTGTCATCACAATGATCAATACAACGCTGTTGATGGCGGGTGTGCCATCCTATTGGCAAAAGGTCGTAATAGGTTGTCTGATTGTGGTGGGTACGGGCTTGCCGATATTGATCGAGCGATTGAGCCGGCATCGGGCGCGTCTGGCGCAGCCTTTGGGAGCGTGATAGGCGTCAATCGCGCGCGGCGAACAGTCACCGCGCGCGATTGTCTTTTTATCAGTCCTTGCGGGCTTTCTTCACGATGTTCATGAATTCCTTGGCGCGTTCCGGATCGACCGCATTCCAGGTGTTACCATCGACCTTCAGCGACGAACCGACAATGCAGCCATCGGCAATCTTGAGGATATCGGCGACGGTTGCATGACGCACGCCCGTATTGGCCAGAACCGCCGTGTTAGGCAGGACCCGCTTGACGGCTTCGAGGTCCGAAACATTGGCGGCTTCACCGGTGATCGTGCCCGACACCAGAACGGCATCCGGAATGGACGAGAAGACTGCCGAACGTGCCCGGTCGGGGAGGGGGCGGCGATCCATTGAATCCGCGAATTCAGCAGATACGTTGTCCAGCATGACAAGATCCGAACGGCCAAGACGATTGCGATAGCGCATCGTTTCACCCGCATTTGGCGTCCATGGCCCCATGTCGGAGGCATAAGTGCCAGTCAGGATTTCGCGCATGAAGGACGCGCCGGTTGCCGTGGCCAAAGCGACCGAGCTTTTGGGGTCCCAGAGAACGTTAACGCCAAAAGGCTTTGCGATTTCACCACGCAGGCGGCCAATGACATAGGCCATGGTCGCCGTGGAAGCGACGTCGACAGCAAGTTCGTATGGACGGTCGTTTTCGTTGCCGAACATGACAGCATCGACATCAGCGTCCTGCAAAGCAGTAAGATCGCGACGCGCTGCCTCGACGATACCTTCGATGCCAGCTTCCGCGTCATAAAGCGGAGCGCCAGGCATCGGGTTAAGATGCACCATCGCGATGATGGGCTTCTTCGTCGGGAAAAGATCAAAAAACTTGCTCATGGTGAACCCCTTTGTTGTGCCGGTCTTCGGTTCAATCCGGAGACGGCGTTAGCTTCGTATTCTTCTTCCGACCTCGGGTCGGTTGATCTTCATGCGGTCTGCACGCTCACATGTGAGCGCGCAGGATTGCCGGTAGCTCTGCGTAGTTATCCAGGTAGTGGTCGATTGGATTTCCGGGCTGTTCAGCCAAACCGTAGCCGACGACCTTCATGCCTGCGGCATGTGCTGAGATTGCTCCGGTCAAACTGTCTTCGATTGCTATCATCTGTGCTGGAGCAAGGCGTAGCCGCTCGGCCGCAGCCAGATAAGGCTCTGGATCAGGCTTGCCATGCAGCACATCGTTGATGCTGATGGAGAAGCGAAGCTTGTCTGCAATTCCAAGCGCGGCGATGTTGGTGTCGACAATATTTCGACCGGAATTTGAGACGCATACCTGCAACAGACCGTATTCCATTGCCGCGTCCATTGCTTGCAGGACGCCCGTGATGGGCCGAAGTTCGCCCGCATGGGCGATGTAATGGTCACGAATGCGTTCGATCCATGGCTCAAAGCTCAAATCGGCTGGCAATCGCGGTTTGACAGCTTCAAAGACAGCATCCATATGGACCCCGCGAAATCGTTCTTCTGGAATATCGCTGAGATCGGTGCCGAAATGCGCCGTGCCGGCCAGAAGTGCCTTATGGTGAAGCGGCTCACTATCTACGAGCGTACCGTCAATATCCCATGCGATGGCTTTGATCGTCATCGTTGTGATTACTCTCTGTAAAGCGGCTTGAGGTTGGTGTAGATTTCGCGGAAACGTTGGTAACCGCTGTTGTAAGTCACTGCATTTTCAGGCCGTGGCTGGATGAGATCGCCATTTTCAACGAAGGCGGCAATTCCCGCCCAGCCGTCTACGGCGTTTGCGCCCACAGCCGCCGCCCAGGCTGCGCCTAATGATGAGCCTGGATGCCCTTTGAGCTGACGAATTGGAGCCTGAAGCACGTCCGCCATGATCTGCATCCAGACGCGGCTGTTCGCGCCGCCGTCAGAAGCGAGATATTGCTTGGGGTGGTGTCCCATATCCTGAAGCACCTCGATATGGTGGCGTGCAGCATAGGCATAGGCCTCAAGCAATGCCCGCCAAACATGGCCGACCTTGTGATTGAGACTAAGACCGGTAATGGTGCCTCGGGCAAAAGGGTCATGGATAGGCGTCTTCTCGCCAAGAAAATACGGAACAATCGCCACGCCGTCAGCGCCCGCATCGATTTTCGCGGCAAGCGTATCGAGATGCTGGTGCAAGCTTAAACCCGCATCAACTGCAGCTTGCTTTTCGCCGCCTGCAAAGTTCTCGGCAAACCAGTTGAGCCCGGAACCGCCGGTCGACATGCAGCCATTCGGCATATAAAGCCCCGGTACCAGATGGTAGTCGAGGAACATGCGCGGATCTGGCGCTGCCTTTGCGGTCGCAACCAGAATGTCCAGCGCGCCGCCAAATTTGAGCAGTACCTGACCTTCTTGCGAAACACCTGCCGCAAGCGCTGAGGCAATCATATCGGCAGCGCCGCCGACGACCGGTGTCCCCTCTGCAAGGCCCGTGGAGAGGGCAGCGGATTTCGTTATCGTTCCCATGACCGCATGAGATGAGACCTTCGCTGGAACGACCGACAAAGGCAGGTGGGTGAGCGCGATCAACTCCGGGGACAACTCGTTGGTTGCGATGTCGACAAAACCAGCTTCCAGAGCCCAGTTTTGTTCAATCCGCCGTTCTCCGGTCAGTTTCCAGTTAATGTAATCATAGGAGCCGAAAACGGTTGCGATCTTGGCAAAGACCTCTGGTTCGTGCCGTTCGATCCAGCGCAGCTTGGTGGCGACAAGCTGCTGGTTTATGCCGTTGCCAGCCTTGGCAATGAATTCAACTTCCTCGATTTCACTGCGCAGTTCCGCGACCTCAGCGGCGACACGTCCATCGCTTTGCTGAATGCTCGGTCGAAGCACAGCACCATTCTCGTCAAGGAGAACAACTGCAGGCAGCATACCAGTGACGCCAACGCCTACAATCTCGGTGGTTGAGATGCCGGCTGCACCAATCAGCTCTTGAATGATGGCACAGCAATTGCTCCACCATTGTTCCGGGTCTTCTTCAGCCCAACCGGGCTGACGCGACGTCAGGGTAACGGGTCGCGATGTGATGCCGAGCACTTCGTCCGGAAGTCGCACGAGAATGCCGATTGTAGAGGTGGTGCCGATATCAAGACCTAGAACGCAGCTCATGGAAATTTCCGGTCAAATGCCTGTAACTGGGGGAGCGATAATGATCTCGACATTCGCTCTGGAAAGCGCGCTGGCGATATTCGGAGGAGGGGCCGCGTCGCTGATCAAGGTGTCGATTTCGTCGAGATCGGCGATCCTGATGAGGGACATATGGTTGAACTTGGCGCTATGGCAGAGAAGCACCTTGCGATTGGCGCGGCGCAGGTAAACCCGCTTCAGGTCACTGTCTTCCGGCGAATAATCGAAGAGACCATCTGCCGTAATGCCCGAAACGCCAATAAAGGCGATATCAAACCACAGGCGCTCGAACTCATCGCAGGCCGACTTGCCGCAGATGGAAAGCTCTTCACCGCGGATCTGACCCGCAGGGACATAGACTTCGCGTTGTGCGCCGCCGAGAAGCTGCGCGGTCCGGAGGCTGGATGTAAAAAACTTGACGCCCACGGTGTCACACAAGGCTTCGGCGAGAAGATAAGTGGTCGAACCGACATCAAGCGCGACGCTCATGCGGCGTTCAACAAGCTCCAGTGCCTTGGCAACGATGCTCATCTTTTCGGGGTTGTGTTCACGCAGGCGGGCTGAAAAAGCAGGTTCCTCGCGGTCGAGAAAAGGCTCCGGCGCGTCCTCGTCGATAACCGCTCCGCCATGGGTTCGAACAAGCAGGCCATCGCGCTCCAGTTCAACGAGATCACGGCGAATGGTCATTTCAGAGACGCCAAGTTCAGCAGCGATATCAACAACCTGGAGGAATCCACGCTTGCGTGCGGCGTCGACGAGATGGGCATGGCGAACGCGGGCAGGCAGCCGTTTTGCTTCTGCTGGCTGGATGTCCTTTTGCTTGTCCGTCATACTTTCCTCCGGTGGTTCGACCAGACATTCAACTTATTCATTAGGAGAAGGATCGAACAAAATCAATCTCAAAAAAACATAAACGAACATAATTTTATGTATTGCCAACATAATCAAACAGTGAATATGCTTTTTCGTGATCGATAACATTCGTTCCGAGGGTGAACAAAATGACCAACGCTGCAATGCCGGGCAAACTGGCCAGCGAACTGAACGGAAAGCGCGCCATTGTGACGGGGGCTGCTTCCGGCATAGGCAAAGCGATAGCGCGTGCATTGGCGCGCCATGGCGTTCGTATCGCAATTGCCGATATCAACGGTGATGCTGCGAAACGCGCAGCAAGCGAACTTGGCGGGGATGCTGTCGGACTGGCGATGGACGTCAGCCAGCGCGCATCCGTCGAGGCGGGTTTCGAAGCTCTGATCGCCCAATGGGGTGGTCTTGATATTGTCGCGGCAAATGCCGGTGTTTCCACGATGAACCGTGCTGTCGACCTCACTGACAAAGAGTGGAACTTCAATTTCGACGTGAACACACGTGGCGTGTTTCTGACCAATCAGATTGCCGCCCGCTATTTTCTCGCCAGCGACACCAAGGGCGTGATCGTCAATACGGCATCGCTCGCCGCCAAGATTGGGGCACCGCTTCTGGCCCATTATTCAGCAAGCAAATTTGCAGTTCTTGGTTGGACACAAGCACTGGCGCGTGAACTCGCGCCGAATGGAATTCGCGTGAACGCAGTTTGTCCCGGTTTCGTCAAAACCTCCATGCAATCGCGCGAAGTGGAATGGGAAGCAGAACTGCGCGGCATTACACCTGAACAGGTCATTGCCGATTATGTATCGCAGACTCCGCTGGGTCGTCTCGAAGAACCGGAAGATGTCGCTGAAGTGGTTGTGTTCCTCTGCTCGGATGGCGCGCGCTTTATGACCGGACAAGGCATCAATGTGACCGGCGGCGTCTATACGACCTAGTGCAGACAAGGCGCTTCACGCCAGATGTGAGGCGCCCACGAACAAGAATGGCTGACAAAGTGCAGTCACCTCCAGGGGAATAACGGCGGCCGGCTAAAAATGGCCCGTGTCGCTGATCGTGCAGAAGGGTAGACCTGAATGGCGTCGATCGAACTAGAACACGTCTCCAAACTATACGCCAATGGCGCCTATGGGGTGCGTGATGTCGATCTCAAGATCGAGGACGGCGAGTTTGTAATTTTTCTCGGACCATCTGGTTGCGGGAAATCGACGACATTGCGCATGATAGCAGGGCTGGAGGGCATCACCTCCGGCGACCTGCGTATTGGCGGTAAATCCGTGACGCGGCTCCCGCCAAAAGATCGCAATGTTGCGGTCGTGTTTCAATCCTATGCACTCTATCCGCATATGAGCGTGCGGCAGAATATGGGCTTCGGTCTCAAGATGCGTGGCGTGCCCGCTGCCGAGATTGCAGCCAAGGTTTCCGATGCTGCCAATATGCTGGGGCTGAACAAATATATTGATCGCAAACCTGCCGCACTGTCCGGCGGGCAGCGCCAGCGCGTTGCGCTTGGCCGGGCGATTGTCCGCGAGCCCAACGCCTTTCTTCTCGACGAACCGCTTTCAAACCTTGATGCACAATTGCGCGCAGAAATGCGGCTGGAACTGGTCAAGCTGCATCGCAGGCTTGGCAAGACCATCATCCATGTGACGCACGATCAGGTCGAGGCCATGACCATGGGAGATCGCATCTGTATCATGCGCGACGGTGTGATGGTTCAGGTGGGGGCTCCTCTGGAGGTTTATGCCAATCCTGCGGATACGTTTGTTGCAAAGTTTCTGGCGACACCGCCGATGAATCTCATCCCTGTGCAACTAACGCCATCTGACGATGGCGAGTTGCAGGCAAAGGGCGATGGTGTCGATATTCGCATTCCAGCGATGCATAAGCCGCATTATGCGGCCAGCAGCGGCAAACCGCTTCTGTTAGGCATCAGGCCTGAAGACATCTACGAAGCCCAGAACAATCCCGATTGGCAACCGCTCGATCTGACTGTCGTTGCGGTCGAAAAACTGGGCGTCGAGACGGTCGTCATCGGGCAGATTGGAAACGACAAACCGCTGGAACTGAATGCCCGCGTGAGCCGCCACTTTACCGCTGAAGTCGGGCAAAAGGTACGGTTGTTCATCGATACCAAACCGATGCATCTCTTTGATGCCCAGACGGAAAAGGTCATCAAACGACCACCGTTAGAACCCGGCCTTGTGACGGTCTAGGAGACGGTGATGCGCAAGATAGTCATCCATACGGGCCTTTTCATCGTATCGCTTGCGATCCTGTTACCATTGCTGTGGACTCTTCGAACAAGCTTTGTTCCGGAGCAGATGGCCTATTCCACCGAACTGATGCCTCAGTTCACCTTTCAGAACTATGTGGATCTGTTCACGCAAAAGCGCTTTGGCGTCTATTACCTCAACAGTCTGATTGTGGCGACGGGCTCTGTGCTACTCGCGCTGCCCTTTGCGGCAATGACGGGCTATGCCTTTGCGCGCTTCAAGACCGGCGGTCCGCTGGCCCGTTTCACCGTGCTTGCCACTCAGATGCTTCCGCCAGTGGCTATTGTCTTGCCAGCCTTCATGCTGTTCCGCTCAGTGGGCATGACCAATTCTGTGCTCGGCCTGACGATTGCTTATGCTGCAATCAATCTGCCGTTCCTGATTTGGATTCTCATGGGTTTCTTCGAGGGTATTCCTGTCGATCTGGAATGGGCAGCGCAGACAGATGGCGCCAGCGCCTGGGGTGCGTTCTGGCGTATTGTCGTGCCTGTTTCTCTGCCCGGTATCGCAGCGGCAGGTGTGCTGGGCTTCATCCTTGCCTGGAACGAATTCCTGTTTGCTCTGGTGCTAAGCGGCCCGGCGACAGCGACCGTGCCTGTCGGTCTTGCCTCTCTACAGACCTCCAACGGGGTTCAGATTGCGAAAGTGGCGGCGGGCGTCATTCTGGCCATTTTGCCGCTCGTGATCGCATCGCGTTTCATCCAGCGCTTCATCGTGCAGGGGCTCACATTCGGCAGCGTCAAATGACGCCAAGATAAATTGCATGCAGGTAAACATAACAAAGGGAACCACGAAAATGCTGAAATATGGGAACAAATTATTGGCGAGCGTCAGCCTGCTTCTTCTGGCGGGTGCGGGATACGCACACGCGGAAACCGTTACGCTGCGCGCACTGATGGAAGATGTGCCCGAAACGCACATCATTGAAAAACTGCTGCCGGACTTCGAGAAGGAAACCGGCATCAAGGTGGAATTTGAAAAAGTGGGCTATGGCGACATGCATGACAAGCTCGCCACGCAGCTTGTCTCGCCGGAAAGCTATTACAATCTCCTTGAGGTAGATTTTCTATGGGCGGGCGAATTTCCCGCTGCCGGTTGGTTGACTGATCTGAAGCCTCTTGCCGAACGCGACAAGCTTGATCTGTCCGAATTTATCCCCTCAACACTCGATCTGCTTGGCCGGACCGACCAGGCCATGCCGATCCTGCCGATGTACAACTACTCGATGGGAATGCTTTATCGAAAAGACCTGCTGGACGATCCAAAGCTCAAGGAAGCCTATAAAAGCGAGTTCAATGCCGAGCTGAAGAAGCCAGAAACGCTTGAAGACTATGTGCAGGTCGCCAAATTCATGAAGGCGAAGGCAAATGTTGCGGGCACGGCCATGCAGGGCCAGCGTGGCGATCCGAACAGCATGGAGTTCTCCAACTACCTGTTCTCGGCAGGTGGCGGCTATCTCGACAAGGACCGCAAGGTTACGCTCGACAGCCCGGAAGCCGTCAAGGCGCTTACGCTTTATGTCGATGCGATCAAGAATGCGGCGCAACAAGGCGCACTGTCGGCCACATTGGATGATACGATGCGCCTCATGTGCAGCGGCGAAGCTTTCAGCATGGTCACCTATTGGTGGATGCTGCCTCAGATGGACAATGCCGAAAAGTGCCCGAATGTTGCTGGCAAGGTCGGTCTTTCCGTGATGCCGGGTGGCCACGGCGAAAGCGGTGGCTGGGGTTGGGGCATTCCGAAGAACACATCACCAGAAGCACAGGAAGCAGCCTGGACTTTCATCAAGTGGGTGCAGAGCAAAAAGATCGGCGTCGCACGCGCGCTTGAGGGCCATGCGCCTGTCAGCGAAGCTGTCTACAAGGACGCCGACGTCTTGAAGAAGTACCCGTTCTATGAACAGGCTCTGGATGTTGTCGCTTCTGGAAAGTCGTTCCCGATATTCGCCTATTCGGCGCAGTATGAAGATGTTCTCGGCACGCAAGTATCGCAGGCGGCAGGCGGCGAGATTGCGCCGGACGCAGCCATAAAGGCAGCCGCTTCCGGTCTGGAAGACCTTCTCAAGAAATAATGCTTTGCCGCCCTCCCTGTTGAAGGGAGGGCGGCAGAAAATTTTCAGTTTCATCCCGGCGGCATTCTAGGAAACATTCGTATGTCCACGTCCACCACTGCAATCGACCGAACCTGGAAAACCGGCTGGGCGTTTTCCTTGCCAGGATTACTGACACTTGCAGTCGTCATGGGGCTGCCGCTTCTGTATGCCGTTCTCATGTCGATTTCCTCGATGACACTGATGCGGCCATCGCTGTTACCGTTCACGGGCTTTGAAAACTACGCGCGGATCATGAGCAATGCGCAGTTCTGGAGTTCACTATGGCTGACAGTCAAATACTCGATCGTCACCGTGGTTGCCGAGTTTATACTCGGGTTGGGGATTGCGCTCATGCTGAACGCGGTCGTGAAAACCAAACCCATCTACTTCGCAATCCTGACCATACCGATGGCCATGTCTCCGGTAAGTGTCGCCCTTATCTGGCGTATGCTGCTGCAGCCCAATCTGGGTATCGTGAACCACATGATGGAGACCATAGGTCTGCCAAGGCTTGACTGGCTTGGCTCGTCCGACCTCGCGCTCTGGTCTATGGCAGCCATCGATATCTGGCAGCAAACATCCTTTGTCGTGCTTATCCTTGCGGCTGGACTGGCTTCGTTGCCGCGCGATCCTTACGAGGCGGCGGAAGTAGACGGCGCTGGCAAGATCGAACAGTTCTGGTACTTGACGCTGCCGATGTTGCGTCCCGTTGCGGCTATCGCCATCATCATCCAGCTGATCAATGAGTTCCGCACGTATGATCTGACTTATGTTCTCACTAAGGGTGGCCCCGGCACGTCGACGGAAGTCTTGAGCTTCTTCGCCTATAGACAGGCGTTTCTTGGACTCTCCCTCAACGAGGGTTCGGCAGCAGCATTCATCCTGCTTCTGATCGTGCTCGTCATAACAATTGTCTTCTTCTGGGTCCTAGAAAACAGACAGTTTCGGGACGTCGGCTAACCCTTAGCAAGACTATGCTGTTTCAGCCTTACTTCATTTCGGGCAGAAGCAACCGCTCAGAGCACCAGGTCCAAACGGCATCGACCGCCTTTCTCGGTGAGGTTGAGCGTTTGCGGATAAGGTAATAATCTGGTTCTATCATGATTGTAGGCTCGGCCACTTGCACCAGTCGTCCGGTCGCCAGGTCGGACGCAACGAAGGCTCTACATGCGAGAGCGACGCCTTGACCGGCGAGAGCAGCATCCAGTGCAAGTGCTGTCTGGTTGAACATCGCACCTGGCAGTTTTCCTTTTGAGCCAAGAAGCTCGGGCCAGTGATTATGCGCATCGTGCAGAAGCGGCATTTCCCGAAGCTGTTCGCTTGTCAGTGGCAAAGACCTACCGTCGATGAGATAGGGGCTGGCAACAGCTACCAGTTCCTGACGAAACAACAGTTTTGCATCAAGCGTAGACGGGAAAGGCGGCCGCGTGAGGCGCACCGCAATGTCCACATTGTCCCGGTCAAAATCGGAAACCGCCTCCGTCGCAACGGTGCGCAATTCCACGCCTGCGAGATCTGCATGAAGTCTGGCCAGTCGTGGAATAAGAAGTTTCGCCGCGACAGTCGGCGTAACGCTAATCGTAACCGTCTCCGGTCTGTCCAGAAGCCGTCCGGTGGCGTCTCCAAGCGTATCGAAGGCACGGGTCACATCCGCCAGATAGTTCGCACCTTGCGTCGTCAGGGCTAATCCACGTGGCAGGCGATGAAAAAGCGTCAGGCCGAGATGATCCTCCAACGCACGGACTTGTTGTGCAACAGCGCCTTGCGTGACACGCAATTCGTCCGCTGCGGCGCGGAAATTCAGCCTGCGGCCCGAAGCTTCAAAGGCGCGCAGGGCATTTAATGGAGGCAATTTGCGGCGTGACGGGTTCATGGATTAGCCTGTAGATTTTCTACAGTATAATGCGTTTCTTTCTGGCGCGAAAGTCTTATCAAAATTTGGCATAGTGTGCTCAAGATCGAAACAAAGGAGCCTTTGATGTCTGGAGAAAAAGTTGCAATCATCACCGCTGGCGGTTCCGGCATGGGCGCTGCGGCTGCACGAAAGCTGGCACAGGACGGATATCGCGTAGCGATCTTGTCTTCGTCCGGCAAGGGCGAAGCGCTGGCGCAGGAATTGGGCGGCGTGGGCGTCACCGGCTCAAATCTGGTCAATGACGATGTGAAGCGACTTGTCGATCTGGCGATGGACAAGTGGGGCAGGGTGGATGCACTGGTTAATTCTGCCGGTCATGGTCCGCGTGCGCCGATCCTTGAGCTGACCGACGAAGACTGGCACAAGGGCATGGAGGTTTACTTCCTGAGCGCCGTGCGCCCGATCCGTCTGGTAACGCCGATTATGGAAGCACAGGGCGGCGGCGCTATCGTCAATATTTCGACGGCATGGGCCTCGGAGCCTTCGGCTATGTTTCCGACTTCGGCAACATTCCGGGCGGGTCTGGCCAGCTTCACCAAGATCTTCGCGGATAACTATGCCGCCAAGAACATCCGTATGAACAATGTGCTGCCCGGCTGGATCGACAGTCTTCCGTCTACTGATGAGCGGCGCGACAGCGTGCCGATGAATCGCTATGGCACGGCAGAGGAAATCGCCGCGACGATCGCGTTTCTGGTGTCTGATGGGGCAGGTTACATCACCGGGCAGAACCTTCGCGTTGACGGTGGTGTGACCCGTTCCGTTTGATCGGTTCTTGTTTGGAACAATCAAGAAGCGGTGTCGGTCATTGGGCCAGCGCCGCTTTTTATCATATGGAGTGACATAGAATGGAACCTATCGAGGAAGTGGAACTTGCTGCTTGGGCCGAGCTTGAAGCGGCGGCGTCTTCTCCGGAATCCTGCTTCCGTTATGTGAATCTCTGTTCGGTTGATGCCGAAAACCTCCCTCAGGCGCGAATGGTTGTGCTTCGGCGAACCGACGTGACCAAACGGATGCTTGAATTCCACACGGATACACGCAGTGCCAAATGGCGTGAATTTGGCGCGCATCCTTATGCGACCTTGCTCGGTTACTGTTCACAGACGCGTTTGCAGCTTCGATTGCAGGGAACGGTAGAGCTTCACGCGCCGGGTAGCCCAGTTGCCGAAACAGCTTGGGAAATGCTCCCTGCTAGGACGCGTGCGACCTATGCAGGAGGCCCACCCGGAGATGAGCTTGCCTTTGTAACTGACGAGCAGCCCTTTGTATCGGAACTTGCAGACGGTGCTGACGGTAAAGAGCACTTCGGCGTGCTGGCTTTCCGCGCCGACACATTGGATTGGTTTCAGCTTCGGCGGGAGAGCAATCGCAGGGCGCGATTCAGCTATGACCCTGCTGGCGTGGTCATGGCCTCTGAATGGATCAACCCTTGATACGAAACTACCTCGCTTGCAAGTTGCACTTCAAGCTTGAACCCACCCCTGTTATACAATTTGTTTTAGCAAGTTAAGGATGCGACAGCGCCAGCAAGATAGAAATGCGACAGGCGCGCACGCTCAGCCCCCATTCC